>NZ_DASQIX010000083.1:0-65665 GCF_035631355.1 Alloacidobacterium sp. | reverse complement strand
CCCACCACGCAATGGAATTATGCCGTGCGCACCGAATCCATCAAGGCCAGGGAAGCGCCAGTAGCAGAAGGGCCGTTCACCCTCAAAGGTGCGCCGGTGAAGCTGGAAGTGAAAGGCCGAAGGCTCCCCGCATGGCTGGCCGAAGACGGAGTAGCCAACCCCGTCCCGCAAAGCCCGGTCGCAAGCGACGAGCCGGAAGAAATGGTCACTCTGGTTCCTTACGCTGCGGCCAAGCTCAGAATTACGGCTTTTCCTGAGTTAAAGGGCTGACCGCTTTCGAGGAATCGTCACCGCCACCTGCCTATTCTGTCCGCAGAGCAGTCATGGGGTCGATGCGCATGGCCCGTCCTGCGGGAACCAGACATGCGAATACAGCGACAAAAAGCAGCAGTGCCAGAACCGAGAAAAAAGTAAGCGGATCGGTGGGTTTCACGCCGAAGAGCATGCTGTTCATCAGGCGCGTGAACCCGAGAGCTCCAATGAGCCCGGCGACGATGCCCAGTAAAACCAACCCCACGCCCTGCCGGAAGACGAGCGACAGGATGCTCGCCCGTCGCGCACCCAGGGCTACGCGAATCGCGATATCGGCTGTACCCTGCGTGACCAGGAACGACATCACTCCGTAAATGCCGATGGCCGCGAGAATCATCGCAAAGCCAGCGAAACCACCCAGCATGGTCATTGCGAATCGCTGACGCGCCATCGAGTCCTGGACACGCTGCTCCATCGTGGCGACGTCATACACCGGCACTCCTGGATTGATGGTGTTCACCACATGAATGATCGCGCTAATGGTGGAAGCAGGATCAGATGATGTACGGGCAACAACATACAGGGTTCCGTTTCTTATCTGCGTATGCGGATAATAGACAACCATTCGGGTGTCCGTATCGAGGCCATACTCTTTGACGACGCCAACCACGCCTACGATCGTGGTCCAGGGAGAGTCATCGCTTCGACGGATGCGCTTACCAATCGCATCGCCATTCGGCCAGAAACGATCGGCCATCTTTTGATCGATGATCGCAACTGGCGGCATCTTGTCCGTATCCGTTTCAGCAAACATGCGCCCACGAATCAGTGGAATCTGCATCGTGCTGAAATATGTGGTTGTGGCCGCTCGCACATCAACCTGCAGCTCAGGTTCGTTGGCAGGCGGCACATAGCCTTCGATATGCATACCACCCCAACCAACAGCTGAGGTGAGCGGGAGTGCAGAGATTGCACCTGTAGCTGTAACCCCGGGGAGACGGCCAATCCCTTCAGCCAATTGCTGATAAAACTGGACGCGCGTGGCAGGGTCTTTAAACTCCGGTCCATACGCACCAATGTCCATCGATACCACATCTTTCGGATTGAATCCGGGCGGCACGTTAGCCAGGCGCACGAAACTGCGCACGAGCAGGCCAGCCCCGACCAGAAGGGGCAGCGAGATGGCAAGCTCGGCGATAACAAGCGCCCCGCGCAGCTTGTCGTGACGGACGCTCAATCCGCCGCTCAAGGAACCCTTGCCGCCCGCCTTCAGATTTGCCGTCAAATCGACGTGCGAGGCGCGCAATGCCGGGGCAAGTCCAAACACGATTCCGGTAAGAATCGCTACGCCGAAGGTAAAGACGAGCACTCGGAAATCCATCCCGAGTTCGTCGAGTCGCGGAATGTTCCCTGGATGCATCCTGCGCGCGACGAAGATGCTAAGTGCCGAAAGGCCCAGTCCAGCCACGCCGCCCATCAGGCTTAACAAAATGCTCTCTGTCAGGAGCTGACGTATCACCCGCGCGCGTCCTGCTCCCAGCGCCGCGCGGATAGCGATTTCCCGCTGTCGGGTTGTCGCCCGCGACAGCAGCAGATTGGCCACATTGGTGCACGCGATCAGCAAAACCAGACCGACTGCCCCAAAGAGGATCAGTACCGCAGTGCGTACATTGCCCACGACCTGCTCCATGAGCGGAACTACGCTGATCGTGAACGAGCGATCGCGATGCTTCTCTTCGCGAAGCCGGGCGGCGATTACATCAATATCTGCCTGGGCCTGCTGCATTGTGACGCCGGGCTTGAGCCGCCCCACAATGTTGTAGTTCTCCGAACCGTAGTTGGTAGGGTTCTTGGCCTCTTCCTTCGGCGGCATAAAAATTTCAGGTTTGTCGATACCTGCAACCGTTGGGATCACTTCGTGGTTCAGGCGAAAGTCAGGTGAGAGAACGCCGACAACGGTATGTGGATGGCCGTCGAGTGTGATGGAACGCCCCACGATGTTCGGGTCGCCCGCGAACTCCCGTTGCCAAAAGCCATACGTCAGCACCACGGTTTGCGGTCTTCCCGGCTCATCTTCCTCCGGCAAGAAGATGCGCCCGAGCATTGCTTTTGCGCCCAGCATCGGAAGCAGACTCGACGTCGCTTCGATGCCGTCAACCTTTATGGCCCTCGTGTGTTCGGTGAGTGTGAAGTTGTCGCCAATGGCCAGTGCCGTTTCCTCAAAGACATGGTTCTGGGTGACGATGTCGTGATATTGCCCCGGCGAAGGCCAATCCTGCGGAATGCCGATGCCGGGCGAGCGCAGCCACAGGATTGCGAGCCGGTCCGGGTGGGGATACGGCAATGGCTTGAGCAGCAGAGTGCTGGTCACGCTGAAAATCGCCGTGTTGGCCCCGATGCCGATAGCCAGCGAAAGCACAATCATTAAGGAAAGACCGGGCGTCTTTGCGAACGATCGGATCGCGTAGCGGAGGTCCTGCAAAAGGTCCTCAACGAATTTTGTGCCGCGCGATTCGCGGCACTCCTGCTCCACCTGTGTTGTTCCACCGAACGCCAGGCGAGCGCGACGCGACGCATCCTCTGAAGAAATGCCGCTACGGCGATACTTCTCCGCTTCGCGTTCAAGGTGATAGCGCAGTTCGTCTTCTGCTTCGGCATCCATCTCTTTGCCGCGAAACAGCGCGCGTAGACGGTACAGCAGGTCACTGAGCATCAGGAATCTCCTTACGCCATATCAAGAACATGGCCTACGGCAGCGGCCAATTTGCGCCATGTCGCCGTCTCCGCTTCCAGTTGCTTTTGTCCGCGCGGCGTCAGCCGGTAGTACTTTGCGCGACGATTGTTTTCGCTCGTTGCCCATTGCGCCTTGATCCAGCCGCGACGCTCCAGACGATGGAGCGCAGGATAGAGTGACCCCTGTTGCACCCGCAGCGCCTCCCGCGAGATTTGTTGCAGCCGCTCGGAGAAGGCCCAGCCGTGCATCGGCTCCAATGCCAGCGCTTTCAGAATGAGCAAATCCAATGTTCCTTGTGGGAGTTCCAGCCGTTCTTCAGTCATCGATTCTTTCCCCTGCTGCTTCGACATAAACAATACAGTCCATATTGCCGAAGCACAAGGGAAGGACCGATTCCGAATTGTCGATGAGTACATCGTCACCGAGTCACTCATTGACGAGTTTCAGGATGGCCTGCCTGCAACCTGGAAGGTGAGCCTAGTACATGCAAGCCCGCAATCCCTGCTATACTTAACCCTTGGGGATTTGTGTGTGCCCGCGCCTGTCGCTGCCGCCTCTTCACATCCCTCGCCTACAACCAGGATTGAAAGGAAGATTTACCTGTGCTGATGATTCGTTTGGCGCGCTTTGGCGCCCGCAAGCAGCCTTACTACCGCGTCGTTGTCATTGAGAAGGATCGTGCCCGCAACGGCCGCTCGGTCGAAGTGGTGGGCACCTACAACCCCCGCACCAATCCCGCCACCGTCGATCTCAAGCGTGAGCGCATCGACTACTGGACCGGCAAAGGCGCCCAGCTTTCCGACACTGTCGCCAAGCTGCTCAAGACCCCGGCTGCTGCTCCGGCGGCATGATCGGGTTATCTCCAAGATAGTTCCGGAAGTAACACTAAAACAGGACACCAGAAAGCACTGTTATACCCCCTCAGGTTGCTGTTAGTATTGGCCAGCCCTAGAGACAGAAAGTGTGTTCTTGATGGGGGGTCGAATGACGTACGAAGAGATGCCGGACAATATGCAGGAACTGGTCACCGAGATCGCGAAGGCTCTGGTGGATGATCCAGGTGCAGTAAACGTTGAAGCCGTTGCGCGCGATGAGAGCACTGTATTGAGGCTCCGCGTCGCCCCCGGGGATGTGGGCAAAGTCATTGGGAAACAGGGCCGGACAGCGCGCTCGATGCGCACGATCCTTGGTGCTGTCAGTATGAAGCACCATCATCGCTACACGCTCGACATCCTCGAAGAGCACCTGGAAAAGCACGCAGTCGGCGAATAGCTTCTCGAAGCTGTTAACCGATCATTGCTTCTCGCTTGATCTGCGCCGGACATGGCGGCTCCATATGCGGCGGGTTTTGCCTGCTTATAACCTCTTTTAGCAGATATTTTTATCGATGGTGTTCAGGTAAAGACACCGGGCTTTTAGCATCGTGAACAAAGCTGGAAATGAAAAAGAGGCTTCTGCCTCAGAATTTGATTGATTTACCTACCGGTCGTAACCATATTCAGGTTACCCTTTTCCGATCATCGCGATTACCAAAGGTACTGCCCGTACAATCGGTGCTATGACCACTGAACAGCCCTGGGTGCTCGTCGCGCATCTCGTCCGACCCCAAGGGCGGAATGGCGAGCTTATAGCCGACATCCTCACGGACTTCCCTGAACGCTTCGCCGAGCGCCCTCATCTCTGGGTGCTTTCACCTGACGGAAAAGCCTCGCGCCCTGTCGAACTTGAGAATTACTGGCTGCACAAGGGCCGCATCGTCCTTAAATTCGCCGGGATCGACTCTATTTCCGAGGCCCAATCCCTCCGCAACCTGGATGTAGTCATCCCGCGCGACCAGCGCGTCCCGATCGAAGACGATTCTTTCTATATCGACGATCTCATCGGCTGCCGTATCATCGACATCGGCTCCGCTAACACCAGTGATATCGGCGCTATTGTCGATGTAGACTGCGAAACAGCCAGCACTCCGCTACTGATCGTCCAATCCGAAACCAACAGAGAAGAAATTCTGATCCCCTTTGCCAAAGCCTATCTAAGCAAAATCGATCTCGATCAAAAACGCATCGAAATGACCCTCCCCGAAGGCCTGCTGACAATAAACGCACCTTTCACAGACGAAGAACAGGTCAAAGAAGATTTGCCGTCCTGAGTACAGCAAAGGACCCCATTTTTCTCTTGCGGCAGAGATGCACAACGAACCCATAAAATTCCAGACAATTGAGTGCATTTATTAAGATATCTATGTATAGTTGTCTTAATATGCCACGGGCTG
This sequence comes from Alloacidobacterium sp., assembly GCF_035631355.1. Taxonomy (NCBI): domain Bacteria; kingdom Pseudomonadati; phylum Acidobacteriota; class Terriglobia; order Terriglobales; family Acidobacteriaceae; genus Alloacidobacterium; species Alloacidobacterium sp. The sequence continues at coordinate 60,407 of NZ_DASQIX010000083.1, read as the reverse complement.
ATTCCCTGCAGGGCTCACTTGATTTGCTGGTGCTGAAAATTCTCTCGCGAACGCCGCGGCTGCATGGCTACACCATTATGGCGGCCATTAGCGAATATTCGGACGATGTGCTGCAGGCAGAGGAGGGATCGTTGAATCCGGCGCTGCACCGGATGGAGGAGGCGGGATGGATTCGCGCTGAGTGGGTGACAAAGCAGACGGGACGAAGGGCGCGGGTCTATGAATTGACAGCGACAGGAAAGAAGCAACTGGCAATGGAAGAATCGCGCTGGCAAGCCATAACTTCGGCGGTTAACCGTATCTTGAGGACGGTGTGATATGTCTCTGTGGTCGCGAGTGGTGAATGTGTTTCGCGGCGAGCGCCTGAATCGCGAGATCGAGGAAGAGTTTGAATCGCATATTGCCGAGGCCATTGAGGCCGGACGCGATGCAGAGGAAGCGCGGCGGGCGCTGGGAGCGGCGGCGCGTCAGCGGCAGGCGAGCCATGAGGCGCGCGTCGTTGGATGGCTGGATTCGCTTCGTGCCGATCTGGTCTTTGGATGGCGGCAGCTAAAGCGGAACAAGGTTACATCGTCTGCCGCGGTTCTTTCGCTGGCGCTGGCGATTGGGGCCTGCACGTCGGCGTTTCGGTTGATTGATGCTCTGCTGTGGCGGCCTCTGCCGATCGATCATCCCGAACGGCTTTACGTTCTGTCGCGCCAGGGCTTTGGGTTTGATGGCAGATTCGGCTCGTATGACTCATGGGCGTATCCGGATTTTCAACTGATGCGAGCCGCGGCCAAAAATGAGGCTGAGCTGATCGCGATTTCGTACGCTGACCGCTCGGATGTGACCTATAAAACTGACCAGGAGACAGAAAAGGCCAACGTGCAGTATGTCTCAGGAAATATGTTCCAGGCCTTCGGCATCCAGCCGGCGCTGGGACGGCTGCTTTCAGAGAATGACAATCTAAAACCTGGGGCGTCTCCTTACGCCGTGCTTTCCTATGATTACTGGAACCGCCGTTTTGCGCGCGACCCTAATGTCATAGGGCATACCTTCCATTATGGCAATGGCGTCTACGAAATTGTTGGCGTCAGCGAGAAGAAATTTACCGGGACGGAGCCGGGGATTGTCGTAGACATTTTCGTCCCGACGATGATGCACCGCTGCGCGACACGTCCTAATTGCACATGGTTTCGAACTCTGGCCATGGTAAAACCAAGCGTGTCCATTGAGCCACTTCGCGCGAAGCTCGCAGCAACCACCTATGCATTCGAGAAAAACCGGCTCAGCGGCGAGACTGGCTTGCCGTCGCAGACGCTGAAGAATGTACTCAACAACAAACTGCTGATGGAGCCAGCGCCTACGGGAACGTCCGGGTTGCAAAGAGATTACAGCCGCGCTTTGGCTGCTATTGCCGTGCTGGTTGTGATGGTTCTGCTGATCGCCTGTGCGAATGTTGCCAACCTCATGACGGCCCAGGCAGCAGCTCGTGCGCGCGAGATGGCGCTGCGGGTTTCGATTGGCGCGGGACGCTGGCGGCTGGTGCAGATGGTGCTGGTTGAGAGTACGCTGCTGGCGGCTCTCGCTGCTGCGAGCGGAGCATTGTTTGCATGGTGGTCGGCGCCGTTCGTGGTGAGCATGATTAATCCGCCGGATAACGCGTTACGGCTGATTCTGCCTGCCGACTGGCGGGTGCTTGGATTTGGTTTGGTGCTGACTCTGATTGTGGTGCTGCTCTTTGGGCTGCTGCCAGCTCTGCGGGCTTCGTCGGTAAAGCCTGCAAGTATTTTGAAGGGCGGAGACGATCCGCATTCGCGGCAACGGTTAATGCATGGAATGATCGCATTGCAGGTTGCCTTTTGTTTTCTGATACTGTTCGTGGCCGGATTATTTGTCACTACATTCGAGAAACTTTCCAACAAGCCCACCGGATTTTCCTCTGATCGAATTCTTCTGCTGAAAACGATGAGCCGGCCTCCACAATCGCCCCTTATCTGGGACCAGGTAGCCGATCATCTGCGCGCGATGCCAGGCGTAGAACGAGTATCGCAGACCGCCTGGGCCTTGCTGGAAGGCAATGGGTGGAATGATTCCATCTCCGTCAATGGCGGGCCGCCGAGCGTTGATCTTGCTTATTTTCTGAATGTTTCACCGGGTTTTTTAGAGACGATGCGGATTCCTCTGATCAGCGGGAGAGATTTCCGGGACGAGGACCTATATCCGGACAGCGTAATCGTGAATGAAACATTTGCCAGAAGATACATGAACGATGCGAATCCGATTGGCCGGTTTTTTGAAAAGGCTGGCGATGGTGGTGGCCGCGAACGCATGCAGATTGTTGGCGTGATGCGCGACGCCGAATACCGTGGTGTTCGCGAGCCTATGCTGCCGGTCGTCTTTGTTCCGTTTCATGAAAAGGATGCTAAGGGAGTTATGCAGCCTAGCACTTACGAAACTTTCGTCGTGCGCACGGCTACGGCCAACCCTCTCGCGCTGGCCACAACGCTGCGACAGGAAGTGTCGAAGACACGCCCAGAGTTTCGGGTTACGGATGTGCGGACACAACTGGAACTGAACCAGGCGCAAACCATCCGCGAGCGATTATTGGCAACGCTGGCTTTCTTTTTTGGCGCTGTTGCGCTGCTGCTTGCCGGGATTGGACTGTATGGGGTGCTGAACTATTCAGTCCAGCAGCGGGAGCGCGAGATTGGCATTCGCATGGCGCTGGGCGCACGGGTGGGTGACGTTGCGCGGCGTGTTATGGCAGGGATTTCTGTTGCAGTGATGTTGGGCGCAGTGGCGGGTCTGGCGTTCGGGCTGGCTTCGGTACGGTATGTCGAGTCGCTTCTTTACGAGGTAAAGGTCACGGATGCTGGTGTGCTGGCATTTCCCTGCCTCACGATTCTTTTCGCTGTGCTAATTACCGCCATACCGGCAGTGTTGCGGGCGCTACGGATCGATCCTGTGGCGATGCTGCGAGTCGAGTGAGCTACGGCCCAGCAAGCGCCTTCTCTGAGTCTGCGATTGCCTTTCGGAACGCGTCCACAGCGGGAACGCCTGGGGATGCAAGGGCATTTTTCGCTGTGTACCGCCATGCAGGCGGTGAGTCGAGCGGATTGAGGATGCCAGTGTTGCTGGAGGCAAGATTGCCACGGTAGACGACAAACGTGTCCTGCGTGCTGCCTACTTCCATTTGCGGATGCGGATCGGATGCCTCGGGCGGCGGTCCCTGGCGGGCCGCAATATTAATCCCGGAATCCGTTCGCTGTGCGATTACCGGAGGGGGAGCGTTTCCGGGTGCGTTGCCGATCGTTGGCTGCACCAGCTTTCCACTGCCCTTACGAACGACGATGATGAGGTCAGCCATCGCGGGATCGGTCACTGGGTTGATCCTTCCCCATTTTGCCAATGCGGCTTCGACGTCGGCACGCGCCTGCCGGTTGGCGTTGGGATCTGTGACGTCCATACCGGCGTGCGGATCGATGATGACCCACGCGGTATGCGCCTGAAGGATGTCTATCGGCAGCGCGACTTTCTTCTTGTCCTTGGCGACAGCGGAGAGACACGACAGGAACAACACGGAAAGAGTAAGACTTCTGCGGTACGGCATGTGGCTGCCTCTCAGACGGATCAGTCTAGTCCTCCAAATGGCTGTAGCGGAGGCGCGTAGACTTCGTCCTCTCAAATGGACGGCACGCTGCCTTAGATAGTCACCAGCGCGAAACAAAAAAGGCCGAGTCTGCTGAATAGACTTGGCCTTTGGTTTATCAGGATTATGTATGAAGTGTGTCTGGATTACTTGTCTGCAAGGACCAGCGGCATCTCCACCAAGTGCTCGCTGATGAACCAGACCTGCATTTCGTTCGTGCGGACGACATCGCTGATGAGCAGATCGTTGGTGCCATCGTCACCGAGATCGCTTGCCTTTTTTGCCAGCTTGCGGGCGTCGTCGAGGATGATGCGATGCGCCTCAAGCAGGCGCGAGATAATTACCGGGACCTCTTCGCGGCCCTTTGGCGAGCGCTCAAGGCGCGTGGTTTCCGCTATATCGTGTGCCATGGCGATTGAGACGCCGCCAAGCATCTGGATGCGTTCGGCGAGTCCGTCGACCAGCTCGACCTGCTGCTCAAGATGCTTATCGAAGAGAAGATGAAGCTGGTAAAAAGTTGGGCCGGAGACGTGCCAATGCGACTTTTTATAAAGGTCGCGCAGGCTGGCGGTGTCGGCGAGAAGAACGTTGAGGCGTCCGGTGATCTCAAGGCGCGCGTTTTCACTGATGCCGATGGGCATGTCGCTGATGACAGTGCCGAACTTCTGGATTTCTTTGGCGTGCTGATGCCAGTGGGGTGTGATGTTGTCTGCTTTCCTGCTAACTTCCTTCAGCGCGGTCTTGCTCATTCTGCGATCCTCCACTCTTTGGATTTTAGATGCAGTTGGCACGACTGTGGGCTGCGCTTCGATTGTGAAAATAACCCTGAAGATACAGGGGTTTACGTGAAAAATTACGGATTTTTTACGCAGAGGTAAACAAATAGCCTGGGCTTGAGCTCTCGCTTATGATTCCTCGTGCAGAACCACAGGCAAAATGGCCGGGGCTCGGAAAACAGGCCCGCCGCGCCATTCCACGGTCCCGGTAATCTCTGCCCGGGCAAAGCGCTCAAGCAATGGGCGTGTTATGGTGATGACCGCCATGCGGGTGAGGTTAGCGCCCACGCACGAGTGCAATCCACCGCCGAGGGTAAGATGGCCTTTGCCTTGGTGCGCCCAGTCGAGATGATGGGGATGAGGAAAGTGCGACGTGTCTCGATTGGCGACCGTGATCCTTAAAATGACACGTTCACCTTTACGAATCTGGATGCCATTGAGGTCTATATTTTCGCCTGCGCGACGGAAGAGGAGGCGCGTAAGCCCGGCATAACGCAGAAGCTCTTCTACGGCCTGCGGCAGGAGGGTGGGCTGCTTGTGCAGGCGTTTCCAGGACGGCGGATGCCCGAGAAGAGCGAACCACGCATTGGCAAGCAGACAAGGCAAAGTGTGAGTAAGGGCGACGAAGCCGGAGTCACGCAGAGACTCCGGGCCAGAATGGAAGCAGGGCCGCAGCTGCGTGTTTGCCGCTTTCGCGCGCTCGCCAATTTCCGGGTTGAAGGGCTCGGCGGCGGCGGCGGAGACGTGGAGGGCCAGTTTTTCAAGGCGCTCTGCATCGTCTGGATCGGCTCCAGTTATTGCGACGGCAAGCACACGGCAAGCAGGGTGCGCAAAATCTGCGACAAGGTCAACAGATTTGCCGGCAGGCATGCCTTGAACCAACGTGCCGACATGGGGCGCGAGGATCTTCTGCCATTCTCGAAGATGTTTGGGGGAAAGCGCGGTCTTCGTTTCTGCGCGCATTTTCATCTGGGCTGTTTTGTCAGCCATTGTGTTGTTGGCGCCGCCCTTTGCGCCTGTGGGGATGAGGTCCGGGCGGCGGAAAGCAGTAGATACATCTGCGTATCTGCTCAGGATCCATGCTCCCAGCCTGTCGTCAAAGTATGGTTCTTTTATTTCCGGCGGGAATGGCGAATCGAGATGATCATCTGTCCAGCGTGGACCGGCGTATTCTTCTGGTCTTCCGCTCATGGCATTCACGCACAAGTATCTGCCCGCGTTGCTGAAAAGCTTGTCACAGGATTGTCAGGGTTTGGTCAGCAACTGCGTTATTTCCGCACGGGTCACCCCAGCGCAACAAATCGCACGCTGGGGTTTGCCTTATTTCACTCTGACTTTCGGCTCGACCGACATGCCGGGCCGCAGAAGGTGGTCGGAGTTCTGCTCATGATTCGTGAGGTCGATGCGCACCGGAATGCGCTGCACAACTTTGACGTAGTTTCCAGTGGCGTTTTCCGGCGGGAAGAGGCTCAAGACCGAGCCGGTGGCACCGCCAATTTGTGTGACTTTGCCGTCGTATTTACGGCCGCCATAGGCGTCAACGCTGATCGTGACAAGCTGGCCCTGACGCATGTGCTCAAGCTGCGTTTCTTTGAAGTTGGCTGTGATCCAGATGTCGTCGAGTGAGACCAGCGTTGCCAGGTTCTGCCCAACGCTCACGTTCTGTCCTACTTCCACGCTCTTGCGAGTGATGATGCCTGCCGTCGGCGCAATGATCTTGGTATAGCTGAGGTTCAGCTTTGCCTGATCGAGCGCTGCCTGGGCCTGCTGCACCTGGGCGGCGGCCTGGTCGGCTTTGGCTTTCTGGATTGCGACCAGCTGCGGGGCCGTCTGGGCGTTCTTATAAGACGCCTGCGCGGAAGCGACGCGATCGTTAGCCACCTTGACGGCAGCCTGTGCAGCAGCAAGATTGGCCTTGGCCTGTTCCAGCGCCGCTTTATCACCATCGGCGGTTGCAACGGCAGCGTCGAATTGCTGCTTGGAAATCACATCTTTTTCAACCAGCGGCTTGTATCGCTGCAGATCGAGCTGCGCCTTGGTATTGTTGGCGTCGGCCTGCACAACCTGCGCCTGTGCGGCCTGGAGTTGGTGCTGCGCCTGCACGACCTGCGCGTCCGCGCTGGAAACATCCGCGCTGGCGGAAGTCAATGTGCTGCCAGTGCTGATGTGCGTGACGGGCACATTGACCTTCGCAGCTTCGTAGCTGGCTTCCGCGCTTTCGAGATTGGCTTGATCCTGCTGGACAGCGGTCTCAAAGTCTTTGGGGTCAAGTTCCGCAATCACCGTGTTGGCTTCCACGTATTGATTCTCATCCACGTTGACTTTGATCACATGGCCGACGATGCGGGAGCTGATCTGAATGAGATGCCCGTTGACCTGCGCATCGTCTGTGTCCTCGTAGTAAGTGGAATGCCACCACCAGAGAAGCGCCACGATGACAAGGACAGCAACAACGCCAATCACGATGAAGCGCTTGCTCGACTTTTGCGGCGCCTGATCTTCAGGCTGGTCGATGCGATTTTTTTCCGCGGTCTGTTCCGCTAGCTCGGCCACGTTTACTTTCCTCCCACATAACTCTTGTAGCTCTTCTGAGCAACACCCAGCGCGCGCGCCAGCGAAAGCTTCGCGATATTGTGCTGGTAAAGGCTGCTCACATATTGATCGTTTGCCTGGGCAACGGACTGTTGCGCCTGCGATACGGCGAGGTTGTCCGATACTCCGGCGGCGTAGCGCTGCTGGGCTTCACTCAATGCTTCATTCGCCAGCTGTACATTGCTGCGAGAGACCTCGACCTGCTGCTGCGCGGCACGGATATCCAGGATACTGTCGCGCACGTCTGCGCTGATCTGCCCATGCAGGTCGCTGAACTGCGCGCGTTTGGTTTCAAGCTGGGCCTGCGCCTGCTGCGCATCGCCACGCAGCTTGCCTTCTTCAAGCACAGGAATGGTCATCGTGCCGGTGGCGTCGCCGGTGCCATGCGAGTTTGCAGGGTTGACACCGATGTCTCCATAATCGCCGGAGAAGCTGATGGTTGGATAACGCTCCGCGGTCGCTGCGGCGCGCGCCTTTTCCGCGGACTTTAGCTGCTCGGCCATGGCTTTGAGGTCGCTGCGATTGTTGAATGCCTCTTTGACCGCTGTATCAGGATCGATGTTGTCGAGCGGCGTGTAAGGAGCCTGGTCTGTCAGCTCGAATTTCTGTTCGAGTGGCAGGCCGATAACACGGGCGAGCGAGATCCGGTCTTTTTCCAGTTGGTTCTGCGCTGTAATAAGCGTTTGCTGCTGCGTCTGGTAATCAACTCGGGCACGCAATTCATCGAGCAGGGGCGCAGTGCCGGCCTGATGATTCTGTACTGCCTGGTCGAGCGAAACTTTAGACGTGTCCACCTGCGCCTGCGCGCTTTCCACACGTGATTTGTCTGCGATGACCAGCAAGTAGGTATTGCCTACAGTCAGCGTAACCATGTCGCGAGCGTCATCGACGGAGAGTTTTGAGCCTTCGAAATTGTGCTTCGCCGCAAGATAGTTCCGCAGAGAGGCAATGTTCAGCAGCGACCAATCAAGCGAAGCGCGTATGTCAGTGAAGCCGAAAGGACCGATAATGGTCGGGAACCCTGGAACGCGGAGACCTTCCGCTGCAAGATTGACCTGCTGGACCGATACCTCACCTTTGGCTTTAACTGTCGGCAGAAGCTCCTGCAGCTCTTGCAGACGCGAACCATTCACGGATGTCGTGTTTTCGGCCGTCAGAATGTAACCCAGATTGTGCTTCAGGCCACGCTGAATGGCATCATCGAGCGACAATGGGAGCACGCCCTCAACAGGCTTGTCCTCAACCACGCTCCCCTGAAAACCACTGCCGCTCTGTTGCGGCGTCGAGATCTGATATGGGCTGGGAATCGACGTAGGGTTAGCGCCTGTTGTAGCCGGTATCTGCGCCAGCAGATTCGCCGCGGGCACGAGAAAAATGCTGCCTGCCAGCAGGCCGGAATGAATGTGCCTCCGCCAGCGCTTTATGGTTACACGCACGTACAATTCACCTTTGTTGACGCGGGAATACCGTTTCACAGGACGAAAAATGATTACGTTTCTTGGATGCCGTAGATTCCGGAAAAATTCAAGAAAATAACGGCGAATCAAGACGTTGCGCGCCGAACCTGCTTATTTTACACGCGCTGCACACATGGATTTTGCGACTGGTCCCATTCCTCGCCGTCGCAGAGAACGTGCAGGGTATTTGCGCTACGAGACAGAAGAACTAAGCAACTGAGACGCTTGAACCGGAATGCGCCAGTGAGTTGGCGAGCGAGCACAGAGCCTGACGGAAGATACCGCTGACCTTGTCTGCGGTCCAGCCAGCGGCGATTTCGTCTCCCGCAGACCGAAGCATCTCGGCTGTAGCAGCGTTATCCTGGCCAAGGACGGCCCTCTCTACAAATATGGCGCGCTGCGCGGGTGGCAGTTGTTCAAGCCAATCGCGGAGCTGGCTGCGCCCCTCATCAAGAAGTTGACTCAACTGTGACGGCGAGACGCCCGATGCCGCGAGATCATTGTCGTCGATGCAAAGCGCATTGCTACCGCTGATTTCCGCTGCGGCAAAAGAGCCGGGCTGGCGCTGTGCGAGTTTGCGGATGCCCGCCCGAACAAGTTGGCCTTGAAGCAAGGTGGTTGCACGGCTGCCGTCTGCGCAGGGATCGACTTCTGCTCCGGCCAGGGTCTCTTCGACCAGTCGGCCGGCATCATCGCCGTCTCCCAGCAGGAAGGCCGCGGTCTGAAAGAGCTTCGCCGCCGTATCCTGCACCAGCCGATCGCTACAACCCTGGTCTCCCATAGTGTTTCCTCCAACTGCTGTTTTTATCCTCATGGAACCGCGTCTCAAGAGTCAAATCAGGGCGGAAAAGTCCTTTTTGCAACTCTTTCATATCCCCAGACCATGCTCCGGTGTATAGCAGATTGTGTACACTTTCCATCTAGTCTGGAATCGCAGCATGAGCGCACGTTCGACACAACCGCAGAACCTTTTGATTGGCCGGGACGAGTCCTGGATGCAATTTAATCGGCGCGTGCTGGAAGAAGCGCAGGACACATCGAACCCTCTGCTGGAGCGCGTTAAGTTTCTGGCTATTACTGCGAGCAATTTAGACGAGTTTGTGGAAATCCGGGTCGCCGGGCTGCTGCAGCGGATTGAAGACGGCTATGTTGATCCCGGTCCCGAGGGAATGACGCCCCAGCAGACGCTCGACAGATTGACTGAGGACATGCACTCGTTCATGACTGAGCAATACGGCTGTTGGAACCGTCAGCTGCAGCCGGCTCTGCATGCGGCGGGCGTACGTGTGCTGAACTGGAATGAGATGAATGAAGGGGCGCAGGCAGCAGCCACAACATTCTACCAGCGGGAAGTCGATCCACTACTCACTCCCATCACCATCGATCCCGCACATCCCTTTCCACGTGTGCTGAACAAAGCATTGTGCATCGCGCTGCTCCTGCGACGTAAACGTAAGGGCACGCCAGGGCCGGTGCTGGGAGTGGTCACGATTCCGCGCGCCTTGCCGCGACTTGTACCTTTGCCTTCAACGGAAGGCACGCAGGACTTCATTTTCTTGCATAATCTTATTGAGAAACACGCCGGGGGCATGTATCGCGGCTACGAAATTCTTTCCAAAGCCGCGTTCCGCGTAACCCGCAACAGCAACCTCTACTTTCAGGAAGAAGAAGCGCGCTCGCTGCTGGAGACGGTGCGGTCGGAACTGCACAATCGCCGCAAGGGAGACGCTGTCCGACTGGAGATTGAGCAACGTGCCGACGCGGAGATCATTGACCGGTTGCGCGTGAATTTTGAGTTGGATGAGTCCCACGTCTATCGCACCGACGGGCCGGTCAACCTGTCCCGGCTGATGAATCTTTATAGCGATGCAAAGCGTCCGGACCTGAAGTTTCCGCCCTTTGTTCCGCATGAGCTGCGGCTTAATCGTAAGTCCGTGGATCTGTTTGACGAGCTGCGTCACCGCGATATTCTGCTGCACCATCCCTATGACTCATATGACGCGGTGGTCGGCTATATCGAATCAGCGGCAGCTGACCCAAATGTGATTTCGATCAAGCAGACGCTTTATCGCACCAGCTCCGATTCGGAGATGTTCCGCGCACTGGTTGATGCGGCTCAAAGCAAGGAAGTGACGGTTGTTGTCGAGCTGATGGCGCGCTTCGATGAGGCCTCGAATATCCGCTGGGCGCGCGACCTGGAAGACGCCGGCGTGCAGGTTTTTCACGGCATTGTCGGGCTGAAGACACATTGCAAGCTCGCGCTTCTAGTCCGGCGCGATCCGGATGGAGCGATCCGCCGCTATGCCCATCTTGGCACGGGCAATTACAACCCGAATACGGCGCGTTTCTATACGGACATCAGCCTGCTGACTTCCGATCCCGCGATTACATCGAGTGTGCACAGCGTCTTCAACTACCTGACAGCGCACTCAGAGTCGGACGATTATGCACCGCTGCTCGTGGCCCCTCTGACGCTGGCGGAAAGCTTCATCCGCTTGATTGCGCGGGAAACGGAGCATGCCAGGGCAGGACGCAAGGCACAGATTATCGCCAAAATGAATTCTCTGCTGGAGCAAAGTGTGATTGAGGCGCTATATGCCGCGTCGCGGGCCGGAGTACAGGTTGACCTCATTGTGCGCGGCATCTGCGCTCTGCGTCCGGGATTGAAGGGTGCAAGTGAGAACATTCGCGTGCGCTCCATTGTGGGTCGGTTTCTAGAGCACAGCCGTATCTACTATTTCGCAAATGCCGGCGATGAAGAATTTTACTGCGGCAGCGCCGACTGGATGCCGCGCAACTTGTTTGAGCGCTGCGAGGTCGTCTTTCCAGTGAAAGACCCTCAGTTATGTGCGCGCCTGCACAAGGAGATTCTTGCGGCGTACCTGGCGGATACCGTAAAAACGCGGCTATTAGCGGGAGACGGCACATATCACCGCATGCGGGAAACAGCATCTGGCAAATCACTGCCCCCTTTCAGTTCACAGGATTTCTTTATGCAGGTCGCCGAAGGCAAGGCAACGGCGGATGATATTCCAAAGCTGACAGAAGAAAAGCAGGCGAAGCCGAAGGCAAGAACAAGGAAGACTGTTTCGCGGCGTAATGTAGCAGCGGATTAGCCCCGGCTATAACCTGTAATGAATGGATTTAACGCTTCGACTGAAAGTCCTGGAAGTCTTTTTGTCTGATAAGAGGTCTTTTATCCGGCATCGAAATCAGAACACATCCCTTGTCTTTACTCGTTTTTCTAATCTGAGCGAAGGTTGTGCAACCTTTTGTGACTCGACGGCTTCTTACCCAAAAATAAATGGCTTTATCTGATCCATTGTCGCGCTGGTTGGTATCCCAAATGGACCCACAGAAAAGTGTTCCTGCCACCCGTTTGCAACCTAGCCCGAAGACCTTGGGGGAACGTCAAACCAAGCTTGGTTCCCTTTCCACGATATTTATTTTCTCCCGACCTCAAATACCGCGGAAATAAACTCCTGCCCTTTCATGGCTGATGATCCATCACAAACGAGTAGGATTTGTGATTGTTACAATCTGATGAAAGCAGCGGAGTTTTGTCCTGCTTAGTCAGGATTCTGGCTGAAGAGATATTATGAACGTTTATATTCTCCGTCATGCGAGCGCCGGAACGCGCCGCGATAATCCACTTATTGATGTAAAGCGTCCGCTGGACAAGGAAGGCAAGCAGCAGTGCATGCTTGTTGGCAGCTACCTGAACGCTCTGAAGGTCCAGTTTGATTTGATTGCCTCCAGTCCGCTGAAACGCGCCTTGCAGACTGCTTCACTGGTTGGAACTGAAACTGGCTATGACGCGAAGATTCAGGTGACAGAGGCGCTTGCGCCGGGAGCAACCGTTTCCGTCTTTCAGCAGTACATTGCTGGCTTGGGACGGTATGAAAATGTGCTCATCGTAGGGCACAATCCCAACTTGCCGCAGTTTCTGGGGTCGCTGATTGTTTCTCCTGGGCGCGCCAGTATTCGCATGCGCAAGGGGGCGATTGCGCGCGTGGATCTCACGCGTCGCCCAGGCGTTTTGAACTGGCTGGTTGACCCGCGCATTCTGCGCGGTGTTTATACCAACGTGACGAAGAGGTCCCGCCGGAAGACTTCGTGGAAGTAAGCCGACTCCTTGCGCAGCGACCATAATTCCAATTCTGCGCCGGTGCGTCCAGGCATGATTTCTAGCAGCACCTGCTTGGGATAGACGCGCACCTTCACTCTAAGAACATCGCTGGCGCGGTCCTGATTGAGCGCGACCGCCAAACGAAGTAAAACGACTGCGCGGCGCACATGCTCATGATCCTCAGGAGGCACCTGCCGCATGGTGCGGCCTGTTGGCTCGGGACGGCTTTTACCCAGATAACGCGCAATGGCGGAAGTAATAACCCGCTGCGTTGGAGTGAAGCCGAAGATTTCCGAGTTGGCAATGATGTACTGCGCATGGCGGTGGTAGCCTTGGTAATTCATGAACTTGCCGATATCGCGCAGCATAGCCGCTGTTTCCAGCCATGTGAGATACTCCGATGGCAACTTGTGCACAGGATCCAGGTCGCGGAAAAGCTGCGCGGCATGCTGTCGTACCGGCTCAGCCTGGCGTGGATCGATCCCGTACCTGTGGCAGGTTTCAAGCACTGACTCCCAGCGGTCGCGCTCGAATTGCTGATGAGCGCTGGCGCGCGGATCCTGCTCCGCGAGCATCTGCGCGAGAATGCCGTCGCGCAGGCCCATTGGAGAGTAGCGGAAACCGGGCAGCGCATAGCCTTCGAGCAGTTCAGCAAAAACATGCGAGCCTGCGACAATGATTTCTGACCGTCGCGGGCCGACGCCCTGCACGTTCATCCGCTCTTCGTTCTTCATTTTTGTGAGTTTATTGGTGAGCTTGCGGACATTTTGCGTCGGCGTGATGTTCTCCTTCTTGTCCGAGCACTGTTTCTCAACCAGATGGCTGGCCTCGGATAACGCTGCGGCGGTACCGGAGGTCGCGATTACAATCTGTACTTTTACCGGCTTGACGCGGCGCTCGGCGCGGCCCAGTTCGCGCGCGATGAACTGCTTCAGCCGCGCGATGTCTTCTTTCGAGGGTGGATCGCTATGCAGAAATTCTTCGGTAAGGCGAACAGCGCCTAAGGGAACGCTCACTGTCTCCTTGATGCGCTTGTGTTCGGAGAGCGAGATTTCGCAACTGCCGCCGCCCACGTCAATGAGCAGGCAGCGGCCTGCCGTGCCCGGCTCGTTGTTCATGATGCCACGATGGATGAGACGGCCTTCTTCGAGACCGGAGATGATCTCAACATCCCATCCCGTCTCATCGCGCACCCAGGCAAGAAAGGCGCGGGCGTTACGCGCCTCGCGCATGGCGGCGGTAGCAACGGCGCGGACCTTGTCCGCTCCATGCAGTTGCGTGGCGCGATAGAAACGTTTCAGCGCATCGAGTGTCGCAGCCATAGATTCGGGCGAAACCAGTCCCGTCTCGAACACGCTTCCGCCCAGCCGCGTGACTTCGCGGTCTTCATGGAGGATTTTCAGTTGGTGCTGGACTACGCGCCCGATTTTGAGGCGGCAGGAATTAGAGCCGATGTCGATGGCGGCAAACGTCTGCATGATTTGGAGTTGTGTTCTGGAAGTTTTTCGGTCTCGCAAGAAAGATACACGACAAATGTTCAGGCAAGGAGAGAGATGGGAACTGTCGAAGATTAATTTATTCGCCCAGACTTTTCGCCGAAGTATCGGACTTGAGATTTGAGCGCACGTTTCTGCGCCCTGTGTCCGCGGTCCCGTGCCCTGATATAACTAGCCACTCCCCCATCAGCTTCCCACGCAGACGATTTACTGTTTTCATCGCGAGCACATAATGGCGGTCGCGCTCTGCGTCGAGCAGCGCGATGAGTTTTTCTCCATCCGCGCCAAGCGCGTCGCGGGCTTCGTCGGAAAGTACCAGCCAGTCGTGCCAGTCACCGATGTCGTCCTGCAGCTTCTTAAGCGCGTTGCCAATGGCCAGCGCATAAGCGTCTTCGGCGGCGGTTTCGGCGAGGTAGCGCGCTTTCTTTGCTTCCTTGCGAAAATCGTGCAGATTATTGGCATCGATTTGCTGCATCTCGTTCACCAGGCGGGCGAAAGACTCCAGCGCAACCGTGGCGGCGCTACGGGGACGGCGGCGCGTGCGTCGTCCTTGTTGTATGGCAGCTTCCATCGCACTGGCCAGCTCATCGAACTTGGCAACTTGCTTCGCCGTCTTCTTCTTCAATTGCGCCGCATTGTGCTGGCGGGCATGATGCAGCCATGCATCTAGTTTCTCGGCCTGGTCCGCTACCGGATTCGTAGACAGTTCGGTGGCCGGGGCTTCAACTACATCCGGAGACGGGCCGACAACTATGGCGCCTTCGCTTACAGGCGCAATCAACTCCGCGCCTTCGTTCTTGCTGCCGAACTTGATCAGCTTGTGCAACAGCTTGCGGTGCACATCAAGATCGCGCACCGGGGCAGCAGCGCGACGTATTTTTTTGAGCACTACGAGCCACTCGGCGGCCAGCTCCTGCAATGACGGGTCGCCGCGCTCGCGCAGAATAGCTTCGATAATGGCCTGAAGGCGACGCGTGCCAGTGCGCACGTCGTGCACGGGGTCGGTATCCGGATCGGTCGCGCACTTTTCCAGATTGCCGCGCAGTATCGCTGTCAGCTTGCGCAGATGTTCGAAGACCACATCGGCAGGCTTTGATCGGCCTGCTGCTCTTCGCGGCCGTGCTGCGCTGATATTCTTGGAACTGGACATATCGATGGGTGACTCGACACTGCCTGGTAATAATCCTCGCAAACCTGCACTGATTTCGTCTCCGGCAACCGCCTGGACGTTGCTTTTGCTTGTCTTTCTCGCCGTTCACTTCGCGGCGCTGTTTTCGCCTTCTCTGTTAGATGACGCGGATGCGACCCATGCCAATGGCGCCGCGCACATGGCCACGAGCGGCGACTGGGTGACGCTTTACGTCAACGGCGTGCGTTACCTGGAAAAGCCTCCGCTGCCTTACTGGATGGTGGCGATTGATTATCGCATCTTCGGCTACAACGTTTTCGCCACGCACCTGCCGGAAACATTGGGCGTATTGGCTTGCGCTTTATTGGCATGGCTGTGGGCGCGACGCGCTTATGGTGAGCGCGCAGCGTTCTATGCTGCGCTGGCAATGCTCACGTGCTTCGGCGCTTTTCTCTGGACGCGCTTCTTCATTCCGGAATCCATCCTGACGTTTTTTATCGGACTTGCGCTCTACTGCTTTCTTACCGGACTCGACGACCGCAGGCCAGCGCGCATTTATGGGATGTATGCATCGCTGGCCATCGCTGTGCTGGCGAAGGGTCTAATTGCGCCGGTATTTTTTCTGGCGGCAGTGATTCCCTACCTCTGGATCACCGGCGAGTGGCGCAAGTGGCGTCAACTGCGGCTGCTCACCGGCCTGATACTTTTTTTTGCGATTGCCGCGCCGTGGCATATTCTTGCCGGCATCCGCAATCCTGACCATGGCAATCCAGTTGGCAATGTTCCCACGCCGGGACATGTGCATGGGTTTTTCTACTTCTATTTCATCAACGAGCATGTGCTGCGCTTTCTCGGCAAACGTTATCCACATGATTACAACAAGCAGCCGTTCTGGGTCTTCTGGCTGGGGCAACTTGTGTGGCTCTTTCCCTGGAGCCTCTATTTCCCCGTTGCGCTGAAACGCGCGTGGCGCAATCGCAGACTGGCATGGGCGGACGTGCGCTACAACGCATCCGACACTCTGCATTTTCTCGATGCGCGCAGTTCCGCGCATGAGGCAGCAGGCATGGCAGCCCGGGTACGCTTCCGCGCTCGCACCGGGCTGTTGCTGGCGATCTATGCGGTGTTTATTCTGGTTTTCTTCGCCATCTCAACCAATCAGGAGTACTACACTTGGCCCGCATACCTTCCAGTCCTGATACTTACGGCTGGCGCGCTGGGAGCTGTTGAAGAGGCGCCGGAAGCCGGGCGTTGGCTCAATGCAAAAAGTAAATGGCTGACTGGCGCTCATGCGGCATTCGCCATAGTGGGGATTGCCGCAGCCATTGCGCTTTGCAGCGGACTGTGGGCTTCGCGGCATCTGCCCTATGTCTCCGATATAGGCACCCGGCTCGCGCATCGCGGCGTGGGTGATTACTCGCTCGCTTCGTCGCATTTTTTCGATCTCACCGGGCCTTCGTTTGCGGCGCTGCGGCTGCCCGCTGCGCTGGCTGCAATTACGCTGCTGATCGGGCCGCTGGTGGCGTGGATTCTGCGTAAGCGCGGACACTCATTCGAATCAACAGTGTCGGTGGCGTTCACCGCTGCGGTCTTTCTCATCGCCGCGCATATTGCTTTTGTGCGTTTTGAGCCGATGCTCTCATCGCGCGCATTGGCAGATACCATCAATCGCCTGTCTGCGCCGAGCGATCAGCTCATTCTCTATGGCGACCAGGCGGACGGCTCTTCAGTGATTTTTTATACGCATCGCCAGGCGTTGCTGGTAGACGGCAGATCGTCCTCTATGATTTGGGGATCGTGCTATCCCGACGCTCCTCACATTTTTCTCGATGACAACGATCTGCTGTCGATGTGGGGCAAAGGACCGCGCAAATTTCTCTTCGTCCCCGGCGAGCACTACGCTCACGTTGAGTCGCTGCTGGCAGGGCGGCTGGTCAAGCTGCAGGAGTTGTACCCGAACACCCTGTATACCGACAGGCCGTTATAGATGCAGCAAAGAAACGATCAGCGATGGAACGGTCAGCTAAGAAGCGGTTAGCTTAAAGACGTTCAGCTTAAACGACCGCCTTCTAGCTGACCGCTTTATCTACTGGCTGCTTTATTAGCTGATCGCTCTTCTGCTGAGCCGGTTTCATTAACCCGCCTTCAGTGAGGCGGTATACCCGGCCGCGCCACAATATCTTGCTGCTGGCATAGCTTGCAGCCCAGTAGAAGAACCCCATCAAATCTCGCAGCGGATAGAGCAGAGTTGTGCGCAGCAAGTGGCGTTCTGCGACTACAGTTTTGCCTATGACTGCGGCCATTACAACGCGCGTCACAACACTGTATGCAATCAGCGCCAGCGCGAGATACGGCCTGTGCAGCCACCACGCGGCGTATCCCGCCAGCAATCCAAAGGGCACGGCGAAAGTCAGCGATGTTCCGAAATGGCCTTTGGGGCGTGAGAAACGCGTGGACTTCATCCAGCGCACCTGATGTTTTATCGATGCCATGAAGCTGAGATTCAAAACAATATGGTCGATCACATGATCTGAAAGAACGACCTCGTGCCCGTGCGCCGCTATCTGATTGCCAAGGACAAAATCGTCAGCGCAATACGGGCCGAGATAGCCGAATCCGCCCATCTCATTAACACAACTGCGGCGCACTGCCATGGTGGGACCGAGGGTGAACTGCATCCCTTCCATCAGATTGGCCGCCAGCACACCTGAGGTCATTTCGATAGACATGCCTGCCGCTTCGAGTTTTGACCAGAGACCCTCGTCGGCCACGCCGCGATAGAGGCAGGTCACCGCGCCTACTCTTGCGGTGGCGAATGGAGCGACCACTTCGCGGATGTAGTCTGGCGTAACGCGGACATCGCTGTCGCTGATGATGAAGATATCAGTGCTCGCTGCCGCGGCCATTTTTTCAAGCGACGATACTTTGGCGTTCATATAGGTGTTCTCGCCAGTGGTCAAGAATTTCGCGGGAATTGAAGGATACCGGGCAGCGACGCTGCGCGCGGTCTGCAATCCAGCATCATTCGCTGCGCGCGCGCAAAATAAGATCTCATAATCCGGATAATCCTGCTCAAAAAAGCTGGCGATATGCGCGTCGAGATTTGGCTCATCGCCATGCAAAGGTTTGAGCAGGCTGACGGCCGAATGGAAGTTTTCTTGCAGTGTCTTCCGGTGCTTTCTTTTCTCGGCGACAAAGCGGAATGCGCCGGCAAAAACGAGTCCGTTAAAGACGGTTGAGCTGATGAGACCAAGTATGCCGAGGCCCATCAGAATCATGGCTATTCTTGCGGAAATCACTCTTTATTAGGGTATCAGCCTGATATCAGCTATCCGGCTTTTAATTTGTCGAGCACCTGCGAGGCTAGCTGCGAAACATTGCCTGCGCCGAGTGTAAAAATCGCGTCACCTTCGGCTGCGAGAGAAACGACTCTGCTGATCGCTTCCTCCGGGCTGGCTGCATGTTCGATGTTGCTCTGGTGCATTGCCTCGGCAAGCGTTTTCGAGGTGACGCCAGGGATGGGCTCTTCACTTGCGGCATAGATGTCGAGTATCTCGGCTGTATCGGCATCTTCAAACGCAGTCAGGAATTCCTGCATCAGATCGCGGGTGCGAGTGTACCGATGGGGTTGAAAAATGACGTGAACGTGTCGATAGTTGCATTCACGAGCAGCGCGCAAAGTGGCGCGAATCTCTGTCGGGTGGTGGCCGTAATCATCTATGACAGCAACGCCGCGCTCGCAGCCCTTCAACTCAAAGCGTCGGTCAACACCGCGGAAAGAATCGAGGCCCTGCGCGATGGCTTCAGGCACGATTTCAAGCTGCGCAGCAATGGCTACGGCGGCGGTTGCGTTGAGGATATTATGTCTGCCTGGAACATGGAGCGAAAATGGACCGAACACCTGTCCATCCGCGGCAACTTCAAATCGGGCGCGCGCGTCATCGCAAAGCGGCAACATACGAGTGACGAAATCTGCCTTTGGCATGGTCCCGTAGGTAAAGACTCGGCGGCGCACGCGAGGCAGAATGCCTGCCAGTTGCTCATTGTCGATGCAGGCGACGCAGCTTCCGTAAAATGGCACGCGATCCATGAACTCGACAAAGGCATTCTCAACGTCTGCCATGTCGCGGTAGCAATCCATATGTTCGCGGTCGAGATTGGTGACGACGGCGAGAATGGGCGACAGCTTGAGAAACGACCGATCGCTTTCATCGGCTTCGGCTACAAGATAATGCGACTTGCCAAGTCGCGCGTTGGATCCAAGCGCATCCACTCTGCCACCAACTACAACCGTCGGGTCAAGATTGCCCGCGGCTAGCACAGTTGCGATCATCGACGTGGTCGTGGTCTTGCCGTGCATACCTGCGACAGCAATGCCATACTTCAGGCGCATGAGTTCGGCAAGCATTTCGGCGCGCTGGATGACGGGAATTTTGCGCGCCCGCGCTTCCATCACTTCAGGATTGCGCTCGTTTACTGCGGAACTGGTGACAACAACGCCTGAGCCGACGACATTGGCCGCAACATGGCCTTCAAAAACGATTGCGCCAAGCGATGCCAGTCTTTCAGTGATGGACGAGCGGCGCAGGTCAGAACCGGAAACGGCATAGCCGAGGTTGAGCAGGATTTCCGCAATACCGCTCATGCCGATTCCGCCGATGCCGATGAAATGCACGCGCTGTGCTTTTGCAAACATATTTCAGGACGCTTTGATTACTGTACCAGCGGCACTCGCGATGCAGATAACACCCGAAAAGATGCACGTTTTCAAGTTGTTTAATTCGCCACGCGTGCTCGAAATCCACCGCAACATTCCAGCCCGATCGCGGTTCACACGATTGGAAACAGAATGCTTGAGGCAGAGGGCAAGAACCTCAGAAGCATGAAGGAGATGTCCCATGAAATGCGTACTCGGTACTTTTGTTCTGGCTGCTGCTGCTTTGATACCCGCTGCCGCCGCGCGTGCACAGGTTGGCATTGCCGTCCAGATTGGGCCGCCAGTGCCAGCATATTACGCAGGTTACGTGCCGCCATGCCCCGGGCCTGGCTACTACTGGACGCCGGGCTACTATTCCGGGCCGGTCTGGGTACCGGGACGCTGGGCTTATCGCGCGTATTACGGCCCGCGATATTACGACCATGGCGCCTACTACTATCACCATGACCGCGATTGGGATGACCACGACCATGGCCGCCACAACGGCTGGTACAAGCACCATGACGACGACCATTGGCGCCGCTAACGGCCACTGACTCCGGATGCTCCCACAGCATCCGGAGTCAACTTTACATCCGCAAAAATAAACCCATCCCGCTCAACCACTTCTCCACTTTCAATTGCAATTGGCTTGCTGAACATCGGTCCTGCGTAAGCGTACGTGTGAAACTCTCCGTTCTCGGCGCATGGGTCAATCTCCGGTGAAAACTGCTCCAGCAGCAACTCGTCAAGATCGCATCCGGCAAATTCTTTCGGCAGTTTCTTTGGGTCAACGCAGACAATGCGTGCCTTTAGTCCGGAGCGCAGCATTGTTTGCACTAATTCTGTTGTATTGATTCCCCACAATGGAAACAACGGCTGCAGTCCGGTGCCAGCGAGGCGTTCTTCGCGGTAGCGGCGCACGTCTTGAAGAAACAAGTCGCCGAAGGCAATTCCCTCCATGCCGGAGGCAACAGCACGCTCGCAGGCGCTGCTCATGGCTTTTTCATATTCCGCGTTGGAACATGGCCAGGGCAGCGGGACCGTCCACAACGGCAAACCAGCAGCTATAGCCTGAGCTTCTAGAACTTCGCGACGCGTGCCGTGCATGGCTACACGGTCAAAGACTGTGTTTACTGTCGTAAGCAATCCGGCAATTTCATATTCACCGGACTGACGCAGGACATGCAGCGCCCAGGCGCTGTCCTTGCCACTGCTCCATGAAACGAGAATCTTCTTCACAGCTTCGCGAGCGCCTGGTCGAGATCGGCGAGCAGATCATCCACATCCTCAATGCCGACCGAAAGACGCACCAGGCCATCGGTGATGCCGAGCCGCGCTCGCTCCTCGGTTCTGACAGCCGCATGTGTCATCGTGGCTGGATGCGAGATCAATGTCTCGACGCCGCCCAGCGATTCACCAAGTGTGCAGATGCGGGCGCTCTTAAGCAGCATGTTCGCTTTTTCCAGCGATCCGGTTTCAAACGAGATCATCGATCCGAAGCCGGACATCTGCTTCTTCGCGAGATCATGTTGCGGATGGTCGGGCAGTCCCGGATAGTGGACCTTCTTCACCTTTTTGTGTTGCGCGAGATAAGCGGCGATCTTGCGCCCGCTCTCATCGTGCTGTCGCATACGAACTGCGAGTGTCTTTACTCCGCGCAGCACCAGCCAACTCTCAAACGGCGACAGAATGCCGCCGGTGCATTTCTGCACGAAGGCGAAGTCCTCGTTGTGCTTTGGCTTGGTTCCGACCAGCACACCGCCAAGGCCGTCGCTGTGGCCGTTGAGAAACTTCGTAGTCGAATGCATAACAATGTCGGCGCCAAGCTCAATCGGCCGCTGGAAATAAGGCGACATGAAAGTGTTGTCAACGCTCAGCTCAACTCCATTCCCGTGGCAAATATCGGCAACTGCGCGAATGTCAGTCAGCGTCATGATCGGATTGGTCGGAGTTTCGATATGCACCAGCTTCGTACGCGGCGTAATGGCGCGGCGGACGGCTTCCGTGTCCGACGTATCGACATAGGTGAACTCGATGCCGTAGTTCACCACGATGTAATTGAAGAGGCGCGCAGTGCCGCCGTAGACATTCTCGCCGCAGATGACATGGTCTCCAGACCTGAACATCGTAACCATCGCCATAATCGCCGCCATGCCGCTGCCGAAAACATGTGCGCTCGTTCCACCTTCCAGAGATGCAAGATTCGCCTCCAGTGCATCACGCGTGGGATTCGTGACACGCGCATATTCGTGACCTTTATTCTTCCCGATCTCCTCCTGTTGATAAGTGGAAGAGAGATAGATGGGCACGTTCACGGCGCCTGTCAGCGGATCAGCCGGCTGTCCGTCGTGAATCGCGCGAGTCGAGAATCCGTGGGTTGATTTCGTCATTCGTTGTGTACTCCTGTCGTATCTCTCTATTGCTCAGAATCAAGCTTTTTCGTGAAAAGCAATTTGCTGTTGTGTCAACGGAAACATTGCATAGATTCTTCGCACGGATTGCGCGCTCAGAATGACGGCATGGTCTGCAGAGGTTACAACCCACCTTCAAAAATTTTCTTCGACAAATACCGTTCCGCAGAATCAGGCACAAGCGTCGCGATGCGTTTGCCCGGACCAAGTCTTGTCGCGGCCGCCAACGAAGCGTGCACCATCGCTCCTGCGCTCGATCCGGCAAGCACACCTTCCTCTGATGCAAGCCGTTTGACCATGGCGAAGGCGTCAACATCGGTGACGCGAACAATTTCGTCGGCGACCGCGGCATCGAATGTTCTGGGAATAAACGAAGCGCCGATTCCTTCCACCTTGTGCGGTCCCGGCGCTCCACCCTGCAGAACAGAGCCTTCCGTTTCGACTGCGACAGTGAGAATGTTGCTGTCTTTCTCTTTCAGCAGCCGCGCAATGCCGGAGAAAGTTCCGCCTGTGCCCACACCCGCGACAAACGCATCGATGCGGCCTTCCATCTGCTCCCACAGTTCCCGCGCAGTTGTCTCGTAATGAAAACGTGGATTCGCCTGATTGTCGAATTGCAACGCGGGGAAAATATTGTCATTGTCCTTAGCCAGCGCCTGTGCGCGGCGGATCGCTCCGGTCATGCCTTCCGACTCAGGCGTACGCTCGACCGTCGCGCCGAAACCGCGCATCAGAATGCACTTTTCCTCTGCAAAGCCTTCGGGGACGAAGAGCACGACTTTATATCCGCGATTGACGCCAACAAGCGCCAGACCCACGCCCGTATTCCCCGCTGTAGCCTCCACGATGGTCGAGCCGGGCTTAAGAAGGCCCCGCGCTTCGGCATCGAGGATCATGCCCAGGGCGGCGCGGTCCTTGACGCTTCCTCCGGGGTTGAGGAATTCGAGCTTGGCGTAGACATCGGCCATCCGGGCGGTGGTGAGGCGGCGCAGGTGCAGCATCGGCGTCTGCCCCATCAGTTCGGTGATGTTTTCGGCAATGCGCAGAGAATGGGCGGGTTGTAGCGTGGATGAATCCGTCATAACAAAACTTTTTAGTGTAGCAGGCGGGAGATAGCTGAGGCGTGTGCTAAACAGCGGCGCGGGTTCTGATCCATTTCTGTATGGGCTTTTCGATGAGCTTCATCGTCAACAGTGAAATAGCAATCAGCAGAGCATAGCTGATCCACGGATCAAACACAATCAGATGCGTTGCTTCCAGCACATGCGATTTGTGGATCAGGTCCCACAGGTTGAAGTGCAGGATATAGAGGCAGTAGCTCGCCTGACCCACGGCCACGAAGGGCCAGAAGCCGAAGAAGCGAGCGATGATATTGTGACCGGCAAGGCCGAGAATGGCCAGTCCGAAGAGCGGCATCATCAGGCCGTCGTGCATCATCGCAAACGGAAAGTGGTCGCCATAATAGAGAACCGCGTAAATTGCGCCTACTCCAAGAACCCCCAGCAGCAGCCGCCAACGGCTGCTCCGCGCAATGCGCGTATCCACATCGGCCAGCACAATGCCGAAGAGAAAGGCTGGCACATGCGGCGGTGGCGTGAATTTGACGGCGCGCATCCAGAAACTGTCCGTGTAGCGGCCGGGAGGTCCGTCCGGCTGGAGCAACGTATAGAGTCCAGGCAGCACCATGGCTGCGGCCCATAACAGGGCGAGCAAGCCAATCAGGCCACGCCATCGCTTTGGACGCTTCCAGCAAACGACGACGGGAAAGATCAGGTAGAAAAATGCTTCAGTGCACATCGTCCATGCAGGCGTGTTCCAGAATGTCGCCAGCTTTGGACTCCAGCCCTGCAGCAGCAGCGGCGTCAGCACGAAGCCCAGCGCGAATTCGCCGTGGCTGCGCGCATGCCACTCGGCCATCAGCATGCTGAGCGAAACCAGCAGCCCGACGATGTATACCGGATAAAGTCGCGAGAATCGCGCCGTCCAGAAGTGCCCGGCATGCAAATGCCCTTGCTGCGCCCGATCGCTGTAGTTGTAGGCGAGAATAAAGCCCGACATCAGCAGGAAAAAACTGACCGAGGTATAGCCATTGTCCACAATTGGCGCGAACGGCCCGAACCACTTCGGGTTCGAGAAATGATAGAAGACGATGTTCAGCGCGGCGAAGGCGCGCAATCCGGAAAGCGCCGGAAGCATCGACTTCTTCTCCGGCTTTGCAGATCTTGCCGGCGAAGGGCGCGGCATTTCAACAGGTGGCTCCAGCACCGCAGCCGATGGACCGTGTTGCAATTCTATGTTCAGGCTGTCACCAGCGAGCCGACCTTCTCCCCGCTGATTACTCGGCGGATGTTTCCCGGCCGGTTCATGTTGAAGATAATCATGGGCAGATTATTATCCTTACACATACTCACCGCGGTCGTGTCCATTACTTTCAGACCCAGCCGCAGTATGTCCATGTACGTAATCTGCTCGAATTTCACTGCATCGGTTTTGATGACCGGGTCGGCGTCGTAGATGCCTTCCACTTTCGTCGCTTTCAGTAAGACGTCCGCCTTGATCTCCATGGCACGCAAAGATGCGGCTGTGTCTGTGGAAAAATATGGATTCCCTGTCCCGGCGGCAAAGATCACCACGCGGCCTTTTTCCAGATGCCGGATGGCCCGGCGACGAATATACGGCTCGCAGACCTCGTGCATCTCAATCGCCGACATGACGCGCGCATGAGCGCCCTGCTTTTCCAACGCATCTTGAATGGCGAGCGCATTGATGACCGTGGCCAACATTCCCATGTGGTCGGCGGAAACGCGGTCCATCTCGCGCGCCTGTTCGGCCACGCCGCGAAAGAAATTGCCTCCGCCTACGACGACGCCGACATCGACGCCCAGTTCGCGCACTTCGGCGATTTCGCCGGCAATCTCGTGCACGCGGTCACCGTCAACGCCAAAGCCGCGGCCTGCAGCCAGCGCTTCTCCTGATAGCTTAAGAACGACGCGGTTATACATTCTTTTGAGTATCGCATGGGATGGCAAAGGGGCGAAATCAGGTGAGGCCATCCCCCAGTCCGACAAAGTCCCACGTAGAAAGACCGGCGCTCTCATTGCTTTGGTAGTATCTCTGCAATCAAATCCATCATGTAGCTCGCCATGGGTGGATCGGTTCACAAGCGCGACAAGCACGTAGTTCGTTTTAGGCAGAATATGCAGCTCACCATTGATTCCCGGAGCGCCGCCGCCGTGGCCATAGGCGCCGCCCTGATCTCGAATCGAGCGACTGAATTGCCTTTTGTACGGTAGATGCCGGCCCAAGCCGAAACTCACTCCTCACGGACGGCTTGACTATGAATTTCCGAGGCGCCGCGTTGTGCGACTGCCTGTAACGCTGCGCGCTGTCCGGCTGACGGTTGTTCCCAGAGCAATCCGCAATAAGTAGACTGCCCATTGACCATAAGCCGATGATTGAAGTTAGGTCGGATGAATCGAGATTCCGCTTGTCTTTCAATGCTGCACAATTCCAGAGTCTTTGCAAGCAAAGCCCCGAAAAGGGCTGGACATCTGCGAAGCTGGAGTAAATCGAACTTTTTATTTTCGAAACTCCATGAAGCTAAGTTTTAGCAGTTTGCTGCGGATGTCTTGCCTTGGATCTGACCGCCACAGATCGTTTATCAGTAATTCGCGCTTCAACTACGAAACAGCGATCTCGTAAGCCGCTGAGCTATTCTTTATGCGATGCGCACAGCTTTCTTGTCCCTGCTAATTTTGGCCGGCAGTTTATTTGCTCAACAGTCGGAACCGGACGCTCTTTTCAAGAGTGCCGTTGAAGCTCAGCAGCGCGGCGACAACCAGACAGCAATTCAGGACTACGAACAGCTCCTTAAGCTTCGCCCGAATTTACCTGAGGCGCGCGCTAACCTCGGCGTTGCGTTAACGCACGAAGGCCGTTTTGACGAAGCAATCAAGCAGTATAAGATCGCGCTCTCGTCTACGAATGATGATGCCATCCGCATGAACCTGGCGCTCGCCTACTACAAAAAGGACGATTTTGAAAGCGCCCGTCGAGAGTTTGAAGAAGTCCGCAAGACTCAGCCGGATAATGTGCAATTGGCGATTCTTCTTGGAGACAGCGATGTTCGCCTGGATCACGCTGGAGATGCGGTTGCCATACTCACTCCGCTTGAAGCAGCAAACACTGGAAATCCTGATTTCGAATACGTTCTCGGCAAGGCGCTGATTCAATCGGGGAATCGGCGCGATGGGGCCGAGCGCCTTGAGAATGTAGCGGACCAGACTCACAGTGCGGACGCATACTTTCTTGCAGGCTCGACACTTATCGATCTGAATGAATTTGTCCGGGCCAGGACTGATCTGGAAACCGCGCTTCAGTTGAATCCAAATCTGCCGCGGATCTATTCGCTGGTTGGTATCGCGCGCGACATGAATGGCGACATCACTAACGCTGAGCCAGTCCTTCGCGAGGCGTTGCGCCGTGATCCCGATGATTTCGACGCTAATGTGTATCTAGGATCCATTCTGTACAAAGAACGCAAAATGGAAGAAGCGAAGAAGTACCTTGATCATGCGCTGCAGCTTCAGCCTGCATCACCGACCGCGCGTTATGAGATTGCGATGTGGGAGAGCACCTCCGGCAATTACGAGGAAGCAGCGAAAAATCTTGAAGCGCTCACCAAGTCGAACCCAAATTGGCTGCAGCCGCACGTTGAGCTCGCTAATGTCTACTATCGGCTGCATCGCCCCGCCGATGGCGCAAAAGAGCGCGCAATCGTCGCGCAATTGAGTGCGCAGCAGCAGAGCGAAGGACCTCCGAAGCTGCCTCAGCCCTAGTTCGGGTATGGTTCGCCAGGTTTCACGATGCGAATATCGTGATCTGTGAAGACGAAGTGTCCTCCGGGGAAGGGCACCTTCGGCATATGGCAGCTTGAACAATTCGATTTCGCTACAGGGCATACCTTCGCATGGGGCGGCGCCATGGATGCAGCTTCGGAATGGCAGGCGAGGCATTTCTGGTCATAATATGCCGCCTCGCGCGAAACCCTCTTATGGGGATCGTGGCACGCAATGCAACTGATACGAGGATCAGCTCCGTCAAAACACTTGCTGTTCGCCAACCGGTAAGGCTGGAATCGCACATTGGCCGGCCCGCGCCATCCTGCTCTCACCACCAGTTCCCAACTACGGTGACACTGGCCGCAGAAGTTCGAAATATCTTCGGACGAGAGATTTCCCAGGCTCGGTGGAGAATTGCTGAAATCGCCCTTCATAGCGTTCGCAAAATGAGCGTTCGCACCGATATGGCAGTGCTCACAACCCACCCCAGGCTTAAAGGCAGTGAGGTTCAGCTTGTGATCAATGACCGCATTCGTTGCGTGACAACCAAAACAAGTCGTAACACCCTCGCCGTCGATTGGCCTGCCAATGGCCTCTTCGAGAGTCTTCGGAGCGAGACCGTCGTCGCCAACTGTGACATCCAACCCTCGTGTCAATGGATAGTAGCTGACCATACTCTCGTACATGTGACCGCCGTGTTCAAGAACCCAGGTTTGTGCCTGTGCGCCCATCGACCACAAAACGGGAATGGAAATCGAAGCCGTTCCATCGCTCACGATGTACTGGGTTGTCCCCTCGCGAGTCTCAACTAAATAGGAGTACGCACCTCGATGAAAGGTTAGTTTCGGATATGCTTTGAGGGTCTCGTTCTGTTCCGGTAACTGCATCGCACGCCCCATTTGCGTGTCAGGCTGTGTAAGCGCCTGCTTCTGATGGCAGCTTCCGCAAGTCGTTACGCTCTGCTTCTGTTCAGCGGACAGGCCCGCGCAACTAAACATCAGGACCAGCAGCACTTTATAGATTTTCATTTGCTGCCGTTCCCTGGCCGGAAAGCTTCAGACACAAAAGGCGTTCACGCCTGGCGTCGTCCCTTTGTCCCAGCTTGGAGTACGCTTTTGCCAGTGCCAGGTGCGCTTCAAGATTGTTCGGATCGCCTTTCAGCACTGCCTCAATATGAGGCAACCCACCCTGAATATCCCCAGTTTCAATTAGATCTTTTCCAAGCGCCAACTGCGCCATAGGCAATGAAGGCTCTTCTTCGGCCGCCTTTTGTGCGTTCGGAAGAGCAGCGGCAAACTCTCCTTGCATTCCCAGTGCCCATGCCAGCATGGAATGCACGATTGCGCTGGATGGAGAAATATCAAGTTCCTTCCTGAGTTGAAGAATCGCCTGCTCCTGGTCTACCGATGAAAGCAAATATCCGTAGGAGTAATGAAGATTAGGCGTATTGGGATAGCGCTCGAAGAGATCGGTAAAAGCTCGGGCAGCGCCAGGCATATCACCGGACATGACCTTGGCCGCTGCCTGTCCGGCTGCCAAGACTAAACCCTGCTGGGAAGGATGAATATCCGACGGAAACATTGGCATTCGCAGCACTGCAAGCCCAATGCCATTCGTCACATCCGTGTTTACGTTACCATGCTTCACTATAACGCTGTATTTCGCCAAGGCTTCTTCAAATCTGTCCAGTTTCGTCAGCAGTATGGCTTCGTGATAAGAAATGATTCCGGCATTCCGCGGATTGTTTGCCGCTCCAAGCGAAATGCCGTGCTGCAGGTCATGGAGGGATTCCTGATAGCTTCCCAGTTCGAACTCGCAAAGCCCGCGCAGTGCGTATGCTGGACCAGCGTTCGGCGTCAACTCGATGTAGTGCGATAGGGCTTCCACTGCAGAAGTGTAATTGTTCACGCCATACCGCAGCGTTCCCAGGTACCACCAGCCCTCCGCCCAGTCACCATGGAGCCGAACTGCTCGCTGATAAAGCTCGATTGCGCGGGGAATATCCTGCTGCTCACGCGCGGCAGATGCCGCAGATGCGACCTGGTTGAAATCTCCAGGCGAGTTCTGCGCCAGGGACCCCTCAGCAGTTAGAAAGAGCATTGCCAGTCCCGCCGAGAGAACAAATAGCGAGAGGTAACCCATGTATTTTCTCGTAATTATGCTGTCTTGGGCCGCTGATTCGCTCATACCGATGAGAGGTGCTTCCGTCAGGAGATACATTCGCTGCGAGGTTACAATATCACGCGAAACGAGCAGATCGGCATGCCCAAGAGTCAGGACAATAAATGACGCTTGACAGCCATTCTTCGACAGGTGTAGTTATTCTGTGAACATGGTAACGATATCATTTACATGCACTCAAGGGATGTAAGAAGGCTCTTCCCGCCCAGATCGCCAAGGCCATGGTCTTTGCACCTTTAAGTAAGCCGGCAAGTGAGAAATAGAAGAACGACAACATTGCAGTCTTGAGAGACATCACTAGACAGGAGGCTGTTAGATGCTTAACTTATTTCGCCGTGTACTGTTCGGTAAGCTTATTGTATTCAGTGGTTTCCTTTCGCTACCTATCCTGTTTCTGGCAATCGGAATTTCGAAAGGATATTCGCAACAATTAACCGGTACCTTGAGCGGTATCGTCCACGATCAATCAGGCGCGGTCATTCCCGGCGCGCAAGTCACGCTGAAAAATCAAATCAGCGGCGATGTCCGCGCAGCGACTGCCGATGGCGCTGGCCGGTTTGTGATTACCGCCGTGCAGCCCGCCACGTATTCGATTTCGATTTCCGCCACGGGGTTTACCAATTGGCAGGAAAACGACATCGTGATGAACCAAGGCGATGCCCGCGATATTCCCAACATCAGGCTCACCATTGGCGACGTATCAACGAAGGTCGAGGTGGTTGGCGGCGGTGGTGCCGTTGTGCCGACCGACACCGGGGAAGTCAGCACCTCGCTGAACGAAAAAATGATCGACGTCTTTCCTCTACAGGGCCGCAATGCCGGGGAGCTGCTTAAGATTATGCCCGGCATGGGACTGAACCAGAACGCCGGTGGCTCCGCAGCGACCTACAGTGACCGAATTGTTGGGTCGAACTCGGGGCCTGTCGGCGACTACTCCGCCAACGGCACACAGCCGAACGGCACCATGGCATACATGCTTGACGGTTCCAACCTTGTCGATCCTGGCAACTTCGGAACGCAGATCGCCAACATCAACCAGGACATGGTGGGCAGCGTCAAGTTTCTCTCGTCAAACTACAGCGCGGAATACGCGAAGGGGCCAACAATCTTTCAGGCCTACAGTAAGAGTGGCGGCCAGGCATTCCATGGAGAAGCATACCTCTATACGCACAATGCCGTCCTCAACTCCGTTGATGCTTTTACCAAAAGCCAGGGGGGAACTAACAAAGACCAGAGCTATTACTACATGGGCGGCAATGTCGGCGGTCCTGTCCTTTTACCCTGGGTAAACTTCAATCGTGACCGCAACAAGCTTTTCTTCTGGGCAGGTTACGAGTACATGAAGCAGCAGCCTGCAGGCTCTATCATCAACTACAACGTTCCCAATGCCGCGCAACTTTCTGGTGATTTCAGCAATGCCGGCATCCCTGCGGAAGCCATCGCCACCTGGCCGAAGTTCTATAACCAGTTGACGCAGAATACGCCGGCTGGCGGCACAGCAACCTCGTTTCCTGTGGCGGACATGGATCCCAACATGGTGGGAATCATGAAGTTATATCCTGCCGCTAATCAAACTCCCACTGCGGCGAACGGTTACAGTAACTACCACTATGTAAACACGTCGCCACAAAATCGCTGGGAAGCAACTGGCAAACTCGATTACGCGATCAGCGATAACACAAAGCTTGTCGGCTCATACGCCTATCAGAAAGAAAGCGACCTGGCCCCTATCTCCATCTGGTGGGCGACGCCGAACACTCTTCCGTATCCGACCCCTGGGGCCTCAAGCACTGTGACATATGTGATCAATGTCAACCTCACCCATGTCTTCAATCCGACTACGACCAATGAGACCGTCTTCTCCTGGTCTCACTTTGTCAATCCTTACGCGTTGGCCGACCCTTCAAAGGTGTCTCGTTCCACCAACAACTTCGGTGTCAAAGGACTTTTCGGCCAGACCACGGATCAGATCCCAAATTTCAATCCCGACTATTGCTGCAGCGAGCAACTGGGAAGCTTCAATTACTATCCGATGTCAACCGGCACATTTGGCGGCATCAAACAGGTTCCGGCGTTCTACGACAACTTCACCAAGGTGTGGGGTCCGCACACGGTCAAGCTTGGCTTCTACTGGGATGAAAGCTCCAACCAGCAGAACAGCAATGCGCCTAACAACGGATCGTACAACTTCCAGACCTACGGCCAAAACTCGACCACGAATCTTGTAGCTGACATGATGCTGGGATATGTCAACTCCTACCAGCAGCAGAACCTGAATGTGCCCTCAGACAATGCATATCACCAGATTTCGGTCTATGCTCAGGACTCCTGGAAAATGGGGCCACGGGTCACGTTCAATTATGGATTGCGATTCGATCACATCGGCCAATGGTATGGGTTCAACCAATTTGATAAAGGTTTTCAAGTCTGGAGCGCGGCGGACTACAACAACGGTCCAAGCGCGCCAGACAATACTGGTCTGCTCTGGCACGCTATAAATAAAAGCATCCCGTTGTCAGGATTCGTCTCGCCGTTCGTTTATTACGCGCCGCGAATAGGACTGGCGTATGACATCTTCGGAACCGGCAAGACCGTGTTCCGCGGTGGCTTCGGCGTGTTCCGCTATCAGGCGACCAGCGAAACGGCAAGCGCTGGCAACGGCCCTGCCGGCTCCTTTGGATATACAACACCGACGGTATTCAACGGCGTTGCCAACATATCCCAGTTCTCGCCACCTTCGAGTGTCGCTCAGAACGGATCAACCATCGACGTAATGCAGATGGGAGACAGTCGCGCACCCTTCACCAACGATTGGAATGCGACCATCTCTCAGGCCCTTCCCTTGCGCTCGGTCCTCGAAGTGTCGTATGTCGGCAACCGCAGCGCAAACGAGTATATGGACGGAACTAACAGCAACCTTTACAACCTGAACAATGTTCCGAGAGGTGGTATCTTCCAGCCCGATCCGGTGACCGGCACATACGTCTCGCCGGCAGCTCCGCCTTGTTCAACCACCAATCCAGCCGGACAAAGCTTATATTGTGCTGCAAACCCCGCGGTATATTCGCAGACTTATAACCAGAATGATTGGCGTCCGTTGAAGAACTATCAGAATGTGTATCTGCTGACGCACGCGCCATATTCTAACTACAATGCGTTGCAGATTTCGTTTACAAAGCAGACGGGCCCTATCACGTTCCTCACTAACTACACGTTCTCCAAAGTGCTCGGTATCCGCGACGGAGGCTCTAACAATGGTTCTGGAAATGGCCCAGGACTTGATCCTTTTGTCATCGGGAACAACTATGGGCCATTGGCATACGATCACACGCACATTCTTAACCTGGTTTACAACTATCAATTGCCCAGGTTTATCCGCGGCGATAATGTCGGGATGAAAATCCTCGGCGGAGCGGTGAATGGCTGGCAGTTCTCCGGCTATACGGCGTTCCAAAGCGGATATCCCCTGCAGACCTCGAGCGGTGGCACTCTGAATGTTCAATTCCCCAGTGGACTTACAGTACCCACCGTGGCCCATCCGAACCTGCCCGACAACAGCATCACACTGCCGAACGGTCTCAAGGCAACGGCTATTAATCCGAGCACGTATTTCGGAACGTTTGCATATAACGCCCTGGTGCCCACCTTTACCTGCGATCCAACCAAGAACCTGCACAACGGCCAGAGGTTCAATCCTGCCTGCTTCGCGCCTCCGAGTTATGGGCAACAAGGGCAGGTGATTATGCCGTACATGAGATCGCCGAACTATTGGAATAATGATCTTGGGGTCTACAAAGACTTCCACATCACGGAGAGCCGGTACATTCAGTTCCGGGTGTCGGCCACGAACTGGCTTAATCATCCGCTGCCCCAGTTCGGGCTCGCAAACAATTCGGACAATTCCATTAGCTTCGTAGGGACTGAAAATGCGACTTGTGCCGGTTGCGTTGACTCGAATGGAAATCCGCTTCAAGTCACCTATCTATCGCCAAGCAACACGAATCCGCTCACGACCGGAAAACCTGCGTTCAAAACCGGCTCGAGATTTGTGACATTGGCCACGAAGTTCTATTTTTAACCTTCCAACCCCTTTTACAATTTAAGGGGCGGCTTACGCCGCCCCTTTCATATATCGGATGATCCTCTCCAAGCAAGCGCAACTCGTATTCCTCGTGGGTTTGCTGCTGCCTTTATTCGCAGTGCCTTTCGTTAGCGCACAGTCCCCGAATTCTCCTATACGTTTCGAACTGAGGAAAATTCCTTTCCGGCTCGAAAACGATGAAACGCCTGCAAAGAACGCGCCCGAAGCTATGCCCGGAGGTGTCGCTGTCTTTGACTACAACGGCGATGGCCGTCCAGACATCTTCTTCACGAATGGCGCGAATATCGCCACATTGAGGAAAGACTCGCCCAAGTACCGCAACCGGCTCTTTCGCAACGACGGAAATGGAGTCTTCACGGACGTAACCGATGCGGCTGGACTTGCCGGCACCGGATACGACATGGGAGTGGCGATCGGCGATTATGACAACGACGGTCATCCGGATATCTTCGTGGCCGGCCTCTACAAAAACACGCTTTATCACAACAATGGCAATGGGACCTTCACGGACGTGACTGTAAAAGCGGGCCTCAATAAGTCGCAGGATCCTCAATATGGGCCGCTCTGGGCTGTTGCAGCTGTTTGGGTCGACATAAACAATGATGGCCTGCTTGATCTGTTCGTCGTGAACTACATGCAGTGGACTTATTCCGACAAGCCATTGTGCGCCTTTCGCGGCGTGGCCGATTATTGTCATCCGCGCTACTACAAGCCCACTCCTGACCAGCTCTTCATCAACAATGGCGACGGAACTTTTCGCGATGCCTCAGTGGAGTGGGGCCTAAGCAATCATCCTGGTAAAGGAATGGGGGCCGGAATCGCCGACTACGATCTTGATGGCCGCCAGGACATCTTCGTTACGAATGACGGGGACTACGAATTCCTCTTTCATAACCTGGGAAACAAATTCGAGGAAGTCGCCTTCGATGCCGGAGTCGCGCTTCCGGAAGACGGTAACTTTATTTCCGGGATGGGACTCGATTTTCGCGACTTCAACAATGATGGCTATCCGGATATCGCTTATGTCGCACTCAATAACCAGACCTTCCCCATATATGAAAACACCGGTAAAGGAAGTTTTCGCGACGTCACTACGTCGAGCGGCATGCGAGATGCCAGTATGTCGATGGCCGGTTACGGCGCAGGCTTTTATGATTTCGATAACGATGGCTGGAAGGACTTGTTCGTGACCCGAGGACACGTCGAATCCATGCCCGTACCTGGCGCAGACATCGATCAGTACAACACTGTATTCCACAATCCGGGCAAAACAGGGAAGTGGCTTCCACTTACAGCCGAAGCTGGCCTATCGGCAGCGCCGGGCGCACGTCATCGCGGTGTGGCATTCGGAGACCTGGATGGTGACGGTCGCGTTGACGTCGTCGCTACCGCGCTTGGGGCCGATGCGGAAATCTGGATGAACCGCAGCCCAAATTCAAACCACTGGCTCGATATCGCTTTGCAGGGCACGAAAAGCAATCGCGACGGCATTGGCGCGCGAATCATGGTTGTCACAAAGAGCGGCGCTCAATACAACCAGATGACCACGAGCGTCGGCTACGCGTCATCGAGCGATGGCCCTGTTCATTTTGGCCTCGGAACTGATGCCGTTGTCCAATCAATCGAGATCCACTGGCCGTCTGGAAGGGTACAGACCTTCAAAGAAGTAAAGGCCGACCAGATTTTCAAAGCTACAGAACCGCTGAATTGAGATCCGTAGCCTGGATTTCCTTTCAAATAAAAATCATCCTGTAATAGGACATGTGGAAGAGAGAGTTGACGGCTCTGCACTGCGCCATTTCGTCAGGTTTATCTGGCGGTTCAATCCTTCTGAATATAGACGAAGGCTGAGAACATACTGGTTCAAAATTGGATGGTTTCCGCCGAACCGTCGTAGGAGATGGTTCGATCGCTTGCATTCACAGCCTCTCCCACGCCGTTGCCCTGGCTCACAAGAATGATATTGAAATTGCGCCGCGAGGGCATTCCGTGAAATTGCCCTTGACGCGCATCGATAGCGAGTGTGCGCGCACTGTCGTTCCAGTGCATGGCGATTTTCGAATATGCCCCCTTCTCATAGTCATACGAGGAGCCGTCGTCGTTATAAAGAACATACCTGGCATCGGCGCCGGTATAAATACGCAGGGTGATAGGGCCACCCGGAAATTCGTCGCTGTACTCTGACTCCGGGCCGAGAGGAAGAATGGTTCCGCTCCGCACATAGAGCGGCATGGTTTGGAGAGGGGTCTGACGGTTGACCTCTTGGCCTCCGGAAAGCCGCTCTCCAGTCCAGAAGTCATACCAATCCTCATGTCCTGGCAGATAAACTTCGCGTGATGCGGCGCCGGCTCTGGTTACCGGAGCTACTAGAATCGACGGTCCAAACATGAACTCGTCATTGATATCGAGCGCCTTTGGGTCGCTGCGAAAGTCGAATGCCAGCGCGCGCATCGGGGTATATCCATCGAGGGTAGTGCGCGCCGCCAGAGAATAGATATAGGGAAGTAGGCGATAACGCAAACGGTCATAGAGAGTAAGGATGGATTGCGCCTGCTCTCCGTAGGACCATAACTCATTTTCGTGATTGGAGCGGGTTCCATGCACGCGGAAGACAGGACAGAAGGCGCCGTACTGGAACCAGCGGACAAACACTTCCCTGTACGCCGGGTCGTCGGTGTCTCCGCCGAGAAAGCCGCCGATGTCCGTAGTCCAGTAAGGCAGTCCAGTCATGGAAAAGTTCAGGCCGGCCGGAATTTCACGCCGGAGCGTTTGAAAATTGGTCGCGATATCTCCTGACCAGACCGCCGCGGCGTTGCGCTGTGTTCCAGCAAAGGCCGAGCGGCTGAGAATGAACACGCGCTTGCGGCTGGTTTGCTCCCGTTGGCCGTCGTAGATGGCCTTTGTGGTCATAAAAGGGTAGAGGTTGAGGTACCGAGAGCCATTGCCGATGGCCGTCGCGGCCCCGGCGAGCATTGAGCGATGCTCTTCGCCATAGAAATCGGAGGGTTCGTCAGAATCCATCCAATAGGCATCGACTCCGGCGTCATAGAGCGAGTCGCGTACCTGCCGCCAATAGACGCGGCGGGCTTCCGGGCTGAATGCATCGTAAAGACGGGTTCCCACATAATAGGGCGGCAGGGAGTCTTTTGCGGGAGTGACAAAAAGTCCCTTCGCGAGCAATTCATGAAAAGTCGCGCTGCCAGGCTGGAAGAGTGGCCAAATGGAAACCATGAGGTGAACATGTTTGCTATGGAGTTGCTGCACTAATTCAAAGCGGTTGGGGAAGTTGTTGTTGAAAACACGCGAACCAAGAGAGGTTTCCCATCCCGCATCCAGAACGATGGCATCGATGGGAATTTTCAGATTGCGGTATTTGTCAGCGACGTCGGTGATTTCCGCCTGGCTGTTGTATGCGAGCTTGGATTGCCAAAAACCATACGCCCATCGCGGAAACAGAGGCGCAGTGCCGGTAAGTTGCCTATAACCGCCAATGATCTTGTCAAAGTCCGGGCCGTACAAAAAGAAATAGTCGACCGCGCTCGACATCGAGGAACGAATGGCTACAACAGGTTGGAATCGGTTGTTCCAGTGGGTCGCTGAAGCGTTGTTCCAGAACACGCCGTAACCTTTACTGGAAAGAAAAACCGGAATGGAGATATTGGTATTGTCCTGCGTCAGTTCGAATTCGAGATTGCGCTGATTGAGAAGTGCATCCTGATGCTGGCCAAGGCCATAAAGCCTCTCCTCGGGAGTTAGAGCGAACCAGACTGAGGCCTGGAGGGTTCGAACTCCATCCGTAACAGTCGGCTCTAATTTACGGGGGAAAGGCCAGTCTGATTCGCGGAGAAGCGACGTGCCATTGTGATCTTCAAAGCTGACGGCTCCGCTGGTCCTGCTGACATCAACAACCAGATCTGCGGTGATGACGCTGACATCTTTTGTCCCGCGTTCAATTGTGAATGGAACAGCTCCGCAGCCGTTCTTGAACAGAAACGGATTGGCGAGATGTCCGAACGCCGCTTGAGGAGCATAGGTAACGCGTACGATGTCATTTCGGCAGGGCTCGATCCGCAACGTGCCATGTGGCATGTGAAAGCTCACTTCAGTTGCGCTGGATGAAATGCTCCTGATTGGGTATGAGTTCAATGTATTTCGCTGGGCAACGATGTAGGAGTTCGGGAGGACAATAAGAACTGTCAAAAATGTGACTGCAAGGGCAGGGGCCTTTTGCCCCAAGAGCACCTGCGGAAACAACTTGGGCATCTCTACTCCGGATATGATTGGGTGATTTTGCTTCAACCGAATCGTATCAAATTGAATCCTTCCGCTGGCGGTGGCGGACAAAGGCAACTTACCGACTGCGATTGACCTGTCGGTTTCCGCGCTAGATCACCAGGAGGATAGCCAGATTCAAAGCCGCGAAGCCCGGTATGTCATTGAAAAGATGGTAGGCACGAGGAGACTCGAACTCCTGACCTCTACCGTGTCAAAAGCTATTCGAACTGTAATTCATTGAAGCCAAAGCGCACTGATGGCCCTCAAAGCGCTCTTGAGCACCCAAAAACAAACTTCAGCAGCCCAATCGCACCCGCGTAGACTGGCTCATTACTTCGCCGGAGTCCAGCCGATCCCAGGAACCTGGTCGGGCCATCGGGTATTCCTTAGCCGCGCACGAAGATCATCCAGCACTTCTTCTGCAATGTGAATTTGGAAAAGCATTCCATCGCAGCTACTTTCGAGGGTACGAGTAGAAGGTCAAAAGGTTGTTCCGCTTCTAGAGGAGCCACAGAGAGGCGTGGGAGAGCGGCCGGGGTTTGGCGCAAGTTCTGCGGAGGTCATGAGGCGCAAGATGGTCTAACTGCATCCGTTTAGCACATCTCCGAACTGCGTACCAAATCACGTTCTCCATAGGCAATCCGAAATCGCATATGACCTTCCTTGAGCCACTAAGGTCAAGCTTCTCCAAACGTAGCGACTAGTTCCTCTTCGGGAGACAATCGTGAGCATTCCGCTTGGTATTCACCTCTCTTGGATATGTAGTAAAGAACCGGCACCGCCATCCGCGAGAGAACCGTAGACGCCACTTCACCGGCCATCAGGGAAAGCGCCAGGCCCTGAAGGATTGGATCGAACAGGATCACACTCGCTCCAACAACCACCGCAGCTGCCGTCAGAAGCATGGGACGAAAGCGGACCGCGCCAGCGTCAACGACGGCATCCTCCAAGGACATGCCTTGCGAACGACGTAATTCAATGAAATCGACGAGGATGATTGCGTTACGGACAATGATTCCGGCGCCCGCAATGAAGCCAATCATTGACGTCGCAGTGAAGAACCACCCCATGAGCGCATGGGCTGGGAGGATGCCAATCAGAGTCAGCGGAATAGGCGCCATGATGACGAGTGGCGTAACCAACGAACGAAACCAGCCCACGACCAGTACATACATCAAGACGAGCACCGCCGCGAATGCCAATCCCAGATCACGGAAGACCTCCACCGTGATGTGCCATTCACCGTCCCATTTGATTGAGAAACGGTCGGCGCTTTCAGGCATGGAAGTGCCTTTATATTGCTTCACAGTATAGCCATCGGGTAGTTTAAGTTTGTCAATTGCGTCGCTCATCTTCATGATGGCGTACACAGGGCTTTCTTCTCCGCCCGCGACATCCCCCATCACATAAACGACGGGCTGCAGGTTCTTTCGATACACACTGGTATCGATCGTCGTCTGCTGGATGGCCGTTGCTTCCTGTAAAGCAATCTGTCCACCGGAAGAGGTTGGCAGCTTCAGGTTGCCAAGATCTTCTATCCCCGAACGATCCGGACGCGCCAACCGAACCTCAATAGGGATGTCTTCGCGGGAATGGGGGTCATGTAACAGACCGGCGTTGGTTCCCCCGAGCCCTATCTGCAGGGTGCGCGTGACATCAGCCGGCGAGATTCCATGTAGCGCCGCTTTCTCCAGATCAACTTTCATGTCGTACTTGGTTTGCGGATCTTCGACAGACCAGTCCACATCGACAACACCCGGCGTCTGCTGAAAAATGTTTTTGATCTGAGCGGCCAACTCGATCTGGCCTTTGTAGTCGGGTCCATACACTTCCGCGACCAAAGTCTGCAACACTGGTGGACCTGGTGGAACTTCAGCAATCTTGATGCGCGCGCCAAACGGCTGAGCAATTCTGTCCAATTCCGGTCGCAACCTTCGCGCAATGTCGTGGCTTTGTGCCTTTCGGTCGTGTCGCGAGAGCAGGTTTACCTGAATGTCGGCCTGATCAGGCTGATTGCGTAAGAAGTAGTGACGCACGAGGCCGTTGAAATTGTAAGGACCGGACGTTCCCGCGTAGATCTGATAATTGATAACCTCTGGCTGGCTGCCCAGGTATTGTCCCAGTTCCTGAGCCACGCCAGTGGTCTGTTCCAGCGGCGTGCCGTTTGGCATGTCAATGATGACCTGAAACTCGCTTTTATTGTCAAACGGCAGCATTTTGAGCCGTACCCGCTTTAGTGGCACTAACGTGAGCGCGGCGAGCAGCAAGGCCACGATAGCCCCAAGAAACATCCAACGGCGACGCGCGCTGAGAATCAGCGGGATCATCATCCGGCGATACAAGCGAGTGATCCAGCCTTCATTCGCTTGGCCAGAATGGACGTCAGCCTGTGCACCTTTCCTCAGCAGTCGCAATGCCGCCCACGGCAGCACGATAAAGGCTACGCCCAGTGAGAACAACATCGCTGCCGAGGCGCCCACCGGGATCGGCCGCATGTATGGACCAGCCAGCCCGCGCACAAAGGCATTGGGCAAGACTGCGCAGATCACCGCAAAAGTTGCAAGAATCGTAGGGTTCCCAACTTCGTCCACCGCCTCAACCAGGACTTCCGTGACGGATCGCGAACGGTTTTCCGGCGACCGCAAGTGTCGGATGATGTTCTCAACGACAACGATGGCATCGTCAACCAGGATGCCGATTGAGAAGATCAGCGCGAACAATGTGACACGGTTCAGCGTGTAACCATACAGGTAGAAAACGGCAAGAGTGAGAGCCAGTGTTACCGGCACGGCCAACAGAACCACTCCCGATTCCCGCCAACCGAGCGCCAGAGCAACGAGTAACGTGACCGACAACGTTGCGATGAGCAGGTGCTTGAGTAGTTCGTCGGATTTGTCCTTTGCGGTCTCGCCATAGTTGCGTGTGACCGTAACGTTCAGGTCGTTCGGAAGCATGTGACCGCGCAGGGCATTCACCTTGTCTAGAAGTCGCGTGGAAATGCCAGTTGCATTTGTACCTTTGCGCTTGGAGAATGTGATGGTTACAGCGGGATACTCCTCGCCGGCTGCTTGTTCAGCTCCACCGCGAGCATTCGCAAACAAGACGTAATTGTCCGGTTCGGCTGGACCGTCTTGCAGCTTCTCGGCTACGTCACGCAAATAGACCGGACGTCCGAGGTGAACTCCAACCACTACCTGGCGCAGATCGTCGAGAGTGGTAAAGAAAGTTCCCGCTTCGACAAGGAACTCGCGATTGTCTCGTGCGTAACTCCCGGCTTGGCCGCGGCTATTCGCGTTCTGGAGTTGTTCCACTATGGCGAGCGGTGTGAGGCCGTAGGCGGTAAGCCGTTGCGTGTCGAGCACGACTCGTACCTGCCTGGGTTGGCCCCCGATGATATTGGTCTCAGAAACGCCATCAAGCGGCTTGAGTGAGTTTTCCAATTCCCCCGCGACTCTCCGCAAGCGGTAAGAGTCGTAGTCTTTCCCCCACAGTGTCAGGGCCAGGATCGGCACGTCATCTATTGAGCGGACCTTGATAATCGGTTGTGATACGCCCGGCGGTATGTGATCGAAGTTGGAGTATAGCTTGTTGTAGGTTTCTACAATCGCATCTTCTTCCTTGATTCCTACGTAGAAGCGAACCACCAGCATGCTCACGCCAGGGTGACTGATGGAGTAGATGTATTCGACACCAGGCACGTCGCGCAGCAGCTTCTCCATAGGAAGGCTGACTCGCTGCGCGACTTCTTCCGCTGACGCACCCGGCATCTGAACGAACACGTCGAGCATGGGTACAACGATCTGCGGCTCTTCTTCCCGTGGAGTCTTGAGAATGCTTAACGCGCCAAGAAGAAACGCGGCAACCACCATCAAAGGTGTCAGTTTCGAATTGATGAAGCTGCGCGCAATGCGGCCAGCCAGCCCCAGGGCTGGTGAAGGCGGAATCCCCGGCTGGGATTCTTTGTCAGCCATCACTCGCCCTCAATTCTCTTATTACTCAGATCCAGTTCACCCGGTCTTTCCACAAGCCACTCGCCGCCCTCGAGCCCAGTGAGCACTTCGATTTCGGACCCGAAAGGCTTTCCTAAAGTGACATAGCGCAGGCTGGCAACCTTGTTCTGGTCCAGCACGAAGACGCCCTGCAATTGACCGCGTTCGATCACTGCCGACTGGGGAATCAGCAGCGTCCGCCGCGCGCCACGAGAAAACTGGGCTCGCCCAAACTGCCCGGAGCGCAGCCGTGTGTCCATGGGCAGCTCGATCTTCACCTGGAACGCGCGACTCGCGGGGTCGACAGCCGGAATGATCTGCACTACCTTGCCTTTCATTTCCGGGTTGTCAAGGGCTTCGATCACGACCGAAACCCGCTCTCCTGTATGTACATACCGCAAATCGCTCTCATTGACGGCGACGTCCAGCCGATAGCGACGCACATCCTCGACGGTGAAGATCGGCATGCCGGGTGACGCTAACGTCCCGGAATCGGCCTTCTTTTCTGTGACGACGCCATCGAATGGAGCTCGAATCCGCGTATAACCCAGGGACGTCTTTGCCTGATTCAACTCTGCCTGCGCCTGGGCCTGGCCTGCTTGTGCCATATCGCGGCGCGCGAGAGTGGCTTGCTGGCGGGCATTCACCTCGTCAAACTCCTGGGGACTGAGCGATTTCCGATCATAAAGGCTCTGGTAACGCTTCAATGTCGATTCCGCCAGAACCAGGTCGGAATTGACTGCGACGAGTTGCTGCTGGGCCGCAACCCCGGCAGCAGTCGCACGATCCAGAGCGGCTCGCGCTTCTGAGTCATCGATTACGGCGAGCACTTCACCTCGCCTCACGCGGTCTCCTTCGCGAGCACGGATCTCGACGATGCTTCCCATCATTTGGCTCGCGAGATCGCTGGTTTGGAGAGCACTCACTGTTCCTGTGGCTTCCAGGAGATCGGGGATATCAGCTTGCTGCACCGAGAGCACGGGAATGTGTCGGATAGTCTC
This sequence comes from Alloacidobacterium sp., assembly GCF_035631355.1. Taxonomy (NCBI): domain Bacteria; kingdom Pseudomonadati; phylum Acidobacteriota; class Terriglobia; order Terriglobales; family Acidobacteriaceae; genus Alloacidobacterium; species Alloacidobacterium sp. The sequence continues at coordinate 17,695 of NZ_DASQIX010000083.1, read as the reverse complement.
TGGGGAACGGGTTTTCACTGTTTCAGTCGAGCAACTGCTTAGACCGGCCACGGCGGCTACCATCAAGGAGCCGAGTATGAGTGCTGTATCCATGCGATTCATGGCATCACCGCGGGAGATTGTGGATTCAAGTTTCCGGTTGCCAACTCCAGGTTGGCGTAGCTGGTCCGAAAGTGATAGATGGCTTCCCAGTAGTCGGTCTGGCTCCGGCGTGTTGCATCTTCGGCCCCCAACAAGTCGGTAATCGTGGTTAAGCCACTGTCATAGCGATCCTGGTTGATCCGCAGACTCTCCTGTGCCTGGGCGATTGCTGCGCGCGCCACTTCGATCTGCTGTCGGCTGGTTTCAACGTCGTAGTAGGCTCGCCTGACTTCGAGGCGTACCGCATCGCTGGCGCGCTGCTTTATCGCCACGGCCTTCTCTTCAAGCGCTTCCTGCCGCGAAAGCGCCGCGCGTTTTGCTCCACCTTGAAAGATGTCGAATTGCACTTCGATCCCACCCTGCCAGTTGTTGCCTCCACAGCCGGCGGCGAACGTAGGGTTATCCATTTCCCACCCTGCAAAGGCGTTCACGCGCGGGCCAAATGATGACTTTGCCATCGCAACGTTGTGACGCTGTGCTGCCTCCTCCGAGGCAATACGCTTCAAGTCTGGCCGATTTGTAAGAGCCTGCTTTTCGATCTCCTGAAGCGTCGGAATCGGAAGAGCGTCCTCCGCCAGTCCTTCCACGAACCGGAACGGGGATTCAACCGGCATTCCCATCGCCGTGTTCAGTTCCGATCGCGCCGTTTGCAAAGTGTTCCTGGCCCGGATCGCTTCCTCCTGTCGGGCTGCCAACCGAACCTTCGCTGTCAGCAGATCCGACTCTACGGTCAGACCGCTGTCGAATCTTGCCTGGCTGCTGTTTATGATCGACTTTGCAGTTTTCACGGACTGGTCGGCCACTTCAAATTGTTTAGCTGCGAGTAGAACATCGTAGTAAGAGCTGAGGACCCGAAAAACTATCTCCTGATCCGTGCGGTCCAGTTGGTGCTTCGCAGCCTCATTCATCTGTTTTGCTCGACCTTCCCCATGCCAACTCGCAAACGAATCAAACAGGTTCCAGCTTCCCCCAAACCGCGTACTGAAGTTGCCGAAGGGCGGAGGCGCGTTCAGCTTGTTCAGCGCGAGGTCTGCAGCCGTAAAACGCTGTTGCCGCAGTTTGCTACCGAACACATACACGGGGTCGTCACCCCGAGTCGCTGTTTCAGAAAAACTCAAATGGGGCATAAGTAACGAACGCGCCTCACGAACCTCGGCAGAGGCAGCTTTTGTGTCAGCGACTGCCGCCTTATGCAGAGGATTTTTCTCGAGCGCAACGTTCACCGCCTGCCGCAGGGTGAGGAGCGAAGGCTGAACCTCTTGTTGACCCGATGCAGTCACCAAAGGCAGCCATGCGACGGCGAGGCTCAAAACTACTTTAAAGAAACGGTTCATCCTCGCAACCCCCACAGCCCGGGCGGCCTCATCCTCCGTCTTGTCTTTGGCAATTTCATGGTGATTTGAAAACTTGCATTCTTCTGAACCATGGGCCGCAACTGAGCGGTACTTCTTCGGAACGACGGAAGGTGCTCTCGAATGCGGCCACGGCAGTTTCAAGGCCGATGATTCAGACTGTGACCCCGGACTCAGGCACGGATCGCAACCACCTCCAGATACTCCGCTGCAACCACAGTGAGCTCATTCCCTCCGCGATTGTGTGCCGTCCACAGCTCTTCAAGTTCTTCGCGGAGCTTTCGCGCGGCGGATTCATCCAACGAAGCGAATGCGCGATTCGTGGGCCCATAGTATTGGCGGAAGAACTCCACGACGTCAGCCGGCAGGAAGGGGTAGGTTAAGCTGTAGTATCGCCGCGCCATTTGAAGGTCCGAGACGCCGGGCCCCAGCCTCTCGCGCACTATGTTTTCAACTCCCCACAACACTGGAGCCGGCATGCCCGACGGAGCGATGAATTTAGCGAAGGTCTTGAACATCTGTCCCACGAATCCTTCGCGGGTCCAATTTCCCATTGCGATGGTCCCCCCAGGACTGCACACTCGCAGCAACTCGCGGGCGACCAGTTCCGGCCGCGGGGCAAACATCGCTCCGATCAGGCTGGTCACGAACTCGAAACTGGCGTCTTCAAAGGGGAGCGCTTCGGCATCGCCTTCTATGAAACAGACATTGAGACCTTCAGCCTTGGCGCGCGCTTGAGCACGCTTCACCAGATTCGGCGCGATGTCTACGCCAGTTACGTGCGCTCCATCCCGCGCCGCCCACAATGCGACCTGACCCGAGCCGCAAGCCACGTCGAGCAGTTGACATCCAGCAGGCACATTAAGTTGTTCGTAGAAGATGCGGGCGCCTTGCTCCATATAGCGCGAGAAATGGTCGTAATCTCCTGCCGCCCACGTATCTTTTAGTCGTGCCTTCAGGTTGTCGATTTCTGCTGGGGTTGTAGTGGTGCTCATGTTTCCTCCTTTATGTTTGTCAGAATTCCGATTGCGGAAAAGGCTGACACGGCCCAGCGGATGTGACTTGCTCACCGATGCAACATCGCCGATTGGTCATCCCTTTCTGCATTTCGAATTCGCTTGAAGCGTTTTCGCCTCTGCGAAGGCTTCAACAAGACCTACTATGCGTCTCCACCGCCGCCCCTGCTTGTCCGCGCGTCCGTCTTTTTTGATTGCCGCATGCTTGTCGTATGATGACTTTGCCTCAGAGTCCGGGAGCGTTTGCCGGGCGTCCCATGGGAGGACAAATGGACGTGCTTTCCGAAGTGCTGAAGGTCGTAAAACTTCAGGGGGCTCTGTTCTACCAGGGAGAATTTTCTTCTCCATGGGGTTTCTATTCGCCACCCTCTAGCACGGTCGCGCCCTATGTAGCGCCAGGCGCGAGGCACGTCATCATCTATCACTTAGTTACGGGCGGGCGTGCCTCTGCCCGGTTGGTAGATGGCCAGCGCATCATTCTCCAGGCAGGCGACATTGTGATCTTTCCCCATGGCGATGCGCACTTCCTGGAGAACGGGCCAGCGGTGAAAGCCATGGACATGGTGAAGGAACTGGCTCGAATTCTCTCTCAGGGGTTGAAGCTATCGCGCCAAGGTGGCGGAGGAGAAGTTACGAAGTTCGTGTGTGGCTTCATGGCGTGTGAGCCACTGTTAAGCCAGGTTTTTCTCAGCGGCCTGCCACCGGTGTTCAAGGTCAGTATTCGCGGTGATGCCTCGGGAAGATGGCTGGAAGACTCGATTCGCTTTTCGGTAAATGAGACGGACGCTTCTCGCGCCGGTGGAGAAGCGGTCTTGGCCAAATTGTCGGAGGTTTTGTTTGTTGAGACGCTGCGTATCTACATTGCGCAACTTCCAGCAGAACAAACCGGTTGGCTGGCTGGCGCCCGCGACTTGGAAGTCGGAAAGACTCTGGCGCTCATGCACCGAAATCCTGCGCACCCTTGGACCATTGCTGCCCTGGCAGCAGAAGCTGGAGTGTCACGCTCGGTTCTTGCGGAGCGCTTCCGACATTATCTTAAAGAACCTCCAATGGCGTACCTCACGCGCTGGCGACTTCAGTTGGGAGCGCAGATGCTTACTTCGACCAGTTATTCGGTGGCTCAGATAGCATCCGAGGTCGGCTACGAGTCTGAAGCCTCTTTCAACCGGGCGTTCAAGCGCGAGTTCACCGTTCCTCCCGCGCGTTTCCGCACTCAATCGAGGTCGGGGCATACGACGGGCCCGGCGAAGAGATCAGACTCAGTGAATAGAGGCTGAGTACGGAACCGGCAACCAGAAGGAGATCTTCTCCATCGCATCCGATTAGAAGCTAAATTGGGAAACACCTCGACATCTGCAAGAGAGCCAGCGCAAAAAGAGGCGGAGCGACAAAGCCCCATGGAGCGGAAAGTGCGCTTTGAAAAACAAAAGCCCCGCTCAGTGTGAACCCCCGCCAGGACTCCAGAAAACGCGTTCATTGGCTTCCTCCGGGATGGACAGCAAAGATTTCCGGAAGACCTGCAAAGCAATGCACACGCTCAGGACGATCGGGCAAGAATTCCCGACGCCTGAACATAGTTTGTCCTGCTGCAGACCCGCACAATTCTAGTGTGGCGCCCCAAACCACGCAATCACGCAATTTCAAAGGAGCTGCATCAGCATGACAAATCGAGTGTTGACTTTTCTCTACGGAGCTATGTGCTACGTGATCTTTCTCGCCACTTTCCTGTACGCCGTCGGATTCATAGGGAACTTCGCGGTTCCCAAGTCCATGGATTCAGCATCGACAGGTTCGCTCCAATCTGCATTTCTAATTGACCTGGGACTACTCGCGATCTTCGCTTTACAGCATAGTGTGATGGCACGGCCAGTCTTCAAGCGTGCCGTCATTCGGATACTCCCCGCTGCCATCGAGCGCAGCACCTATGTGCTGGCAAGCAGCGCAGCCCTCTTGCTCCTCTTTTGGCAGTGGAGGCCTCTCGGAGGAAACATCTGGAACGTCCAGAGTGTAGTCGGACGACTGGTGCTTTATGGGGGATTCGGCGCGGGCTGGCTTCTGGTGCTGTTGGCCACTTTTGCGATCAGTCACTTTGATCTATTTGGTCTGCGGCAAGTTTGGAGACATTTCCTCGGACAGCCAGAGTCGAGCCTCCGATTCTCGACGCCGTTTCTCTATCGCATCGTTCGACACCCCCTGTATGTAGGCTGGCTTCTCGCCTTCTGGTGCACGCCCACCATGACGGTCACCCACCTGTTCTTCGCTGTCATCACCACTGCGTACATCCTGATTGCAATCCAACTGGAAGAGCACGATCTGATGAAAGCGCACCCAGAATATGCGCGCTATCGCGAACAGGTTCCAATGCTAGTTCCGGGAATGAGTGGGCGTGGGGTGAGTCGGCCGGCTGCGGGCTCGACAGTCAGTCCAGATTGAGGAGGATTGATCCAAGCATGGGAACTCAAGGTCATGGGCATGTTTACCCGGAATCTTGTAGCCATGCAATTGTTCCGTATATGTTGCGTCAAAACTACGGGCGTATTGTGAACGTAGCGTCGATCGCCGGCAAGGAAGGGAATCCGAATACTACCGCATATAGTGCATCTTATCCCCGATATGTAATAAACATTTGCCGCATTTGGTTGATCATCTGCTCTGGAACCATCCTGTTGAATAACAGTGAGCGATCAAGAAAGCGATGAGCGTGTCATCTGCCGCTTGCGCCTCGTTAAAATGGGCGTGACTCCAATCCCCGGATTCTTCGGTGCGACTAATATGTAATCGCCAAGTATTAAATCGGGCCGTCTGTTTCACCTTCTTGTGGCTCGATGAGTGGGTTGCCCCTGTTCGCGCCAACTGAGAACACATTTCGGAATAGGGTGTCGTGCGGTCTCCTTTTCGGGCCACCCTGACCGCACAATCACCAGCGCGCATAATGCGAAACGAGACGTTCTTGTGCGCGGCATCAGTCATTGCCGTGCATGGGGCACAGGTTGTTCTTATAGACTGCTGTGCCGAACGGCCCGGCCCAACACCGCGCCCGCGTCTTGGTCGGTTCGAAAATGGATCCCCCCATAAACCCGCGCGTCCGAGATGTCGTCGGTAATCTGCTTGAACGAGGTGTAGTGCAGCACAGTGGTTGACGCGCCTGGGTTCGATACCGTGATCGAATGTCCGGCTTCGCCGTAAAGGCGCCTCATCACCTCAGCTCCCCCATTGCTCCCCGCGCCGTGATTAGAGGGATAGCTAGGGAAACACGGAGTCACGATGAAAGGAAGAAAGTTCGGATCGGCCTCGGTCTTTGGGTTGCCGTCTGTGTCGCCTGCGCGGATCGCAGTTTCGGGGCGCCAGAAGTTGTAGTGGTATTTGTTGAAGAACGCGGAGACCAGGCTGTCGCTGATCGCCATGTTGATCAGCGCCAGGGCCCGGGCGTTCTCCGCCAGCGTACGCTGCTGTTGTTGCGCGACCTGCCTTGCGGCCTGATTCAAGACTAGGGTTGGCGTGGACAACTCGTAGAAGAGCACGACTTCAGCCCTATCCTGGGGCCGCTCCGTGCTGTCGGCGCTTCCAACCGTCATCACCTCGTTGTAGGTCTTGGCGTACGCGTTGCTCGTGAGCGCCGGCGGTGGGCCAAGCAGATAGTCGCTGGCACGCAGGATGCCAAATGGTGTTACGTTCTGCCAATGAAAGAAAGCTCCGACTGCAACTCCATTTATGATCGGACAACTCGGCGTGGCCTGATATTCACCCGGAACCGCGGGTCCAGGTACCTTGAATTGTGCCGGCGATGAACCGTCGCTGGCGCGAAGTGTGATCATTGCAGCAGCCGCGGCGTCGCCGGTGGCTACGCCTTTATTCTTAGCGTCGCCGTCGGGAATCGAAGCCAGCGAGTTCATGAGAGCCGGATTGAGCGTCGCCGCGCTGCCAGGGAAATACGTGATGAGCACGTGATAGGCGGCCTCGATGGCTGCTGCGTCTGCCGAAGCGCCGTGTGGCGCGACGATCGTTCCAAGATACGGTTGGTAGTCGCCCCTGATGGCGTTGACGGCTTCAAAGACCGCTAGCTGGACAATCGCCGCAGTTCGCGCCTGAGAGAATGGGTTCTGTCCGTTCGCGATGGCTGTGTTGACCGCAATTTCATTCCAGTCCAGAACGGCATCGGCCTTTGCGGCGGCAGACCCGACCACTAGCGTTGCCGCCAACATGAACAAGCCAACAGGCCTTGCACAATCATGCGTCCTCTCCATTGAGCTTCCTCCTTTTTCCACTGCCTTCAGCCAGTGTTGGCCCGCATTCTTGCGGTTGAGGGCATGGTTGTCCATACCCAAGCGCGTGTCGCGGCGTTATGATTTGTGTCGCGCCAAGTGGAACTATTTCTTGTGCTTACGTTGGCATTTTCGAGTGTGTTGTAAAATCCTTTCACTTACCTGCGAGGTGGGTCATGGGCTCCGACCCAGTCCGGGTGCAGCAACCGAGCCGGTTCGGCGAAGATTATGAACTTGATCTCCGTCTCCGGCGATTGTGCCGCGGCCCTCATGCCGTAAAGCTGGAGCGCATCCCACTGGAGATCCTCATCCTGCTCATTGAGCACAAGGGCGAGATTGTCACCCGCGACGAAATCGTCTCGAGGGTTTGGGGCAGTGGTGTTTTCCTCGATACCGACAACAGCATCCGCGGCGCGATCCGAAAACTTCGCCATGCGCTGAAGGATGATGCCGAGAGTCCCCGCTTTATTCAAACAGTCACCGGACAGGGGTATCGCTTCATCGGGCCCGTCGAAGAAATCGCGACAGAGACACCCAGCCCGGAGACATCAACTGGCTCTGTGATCGGGCCTGATCTCCTATCGAAACCCGATGGCCATTTGCCGTCCCCGGGACCGCGCTCGAAAGACGAAAAACAAACTCAAGCGGCGGCAAAAATCACCGTTCCAGGAATCGCCCCCAGACATTCGTATGTCCGAAAGTGGCTTTGGGCTGGGGTTTTGTGTTTGCTGGCAGTCGTCGCCGTTGCGGGCTATTACTTGACCCGGAGGCGCGCGGCGGATGCAAAGGTTCCCAAGATCAAGTCCCTCGCAGTAATACCTCTGAAAAACCTTTCCGGCGATCCGGCACAGGAATATATCGCGGACGGCATGACTGAAGAAGTGATCGGACGTCTGGCGACGATCCGCGGCCTTCGTGTGATCTCCCGTACATCGGTAATGCAATTCAAAGACACTAAACTTCTGGCTCCGGAAATCGCAAAAACGCTCGGAGTGGACGCCCTCGTAGAAGGGTCGGTGATCCGCGAAGGCAGCAGGGTTCGCGTTCACGCGCAGCTGATCCGTGCATCGACTGACGAGCACTTCTGGTCCGAGACCTACGACCGCGAACTGGGCGACGCCCTCACGCTGGAGAGCGAGGTTGCGCAAGCCATCGCACGAAGAGTGGAGGTCACAGTTACGGGGGATGAGCGTGCAAGGCTCGCCGTGGCGCGTCCTGTCTCGCCGGAAGTGTACGAGGTCTATCTCAAAGGCCTCTCCACCGCAGGCAACAACCGGGCCGACTTCGAAACGAGAATCGCATACTTTGAAGAAGCTATCAAAAGGGACCCGACATTTGCGCCGGCTTACGTCGGCCTGGCAAGAGGATACGACAGACTGGGTACATTCTTCATCGGCGCCGCTCCCCCCGGCGAAACCCGTCCGAAGGTGATCCGCCTCGCGCAAAAGGCGCTGGAATTGGACCCTGACCTACCTGAAGCGCACGTCTTGTTGGGCGAAACGTATATGAGCCTGTGGCGGTGGTCCGAAGCCGAAGCTGAATTCAGGCGCGCGTTCGATTTGAATCCCAACGACCCTGCGGCGAGTGACGGACTGAATGAATGGTTCTTGTGCCACGGACGGATCGAGGAAGCGCTGGTTTGGGCCCGCCGTCGAAGCGAGCTTGACCCTCTTGGAGGGTCCGGCGCGATCGGATGGACTCTGTTCAACGCCCATCGTTACGACGAGGCAATCCGTGAATTCCGAAATGATCTGGCGCTAAAGCCGGACGACGGAGGAGCCCTGTGGTCGTTTGGGGTTGTGCTCATCTGTAATCATCAAGTCGAAGAGGCAATCACCGTGCTGGAAAAGGCAGCTTCCATTACCGACCGCAGCCCTGGGGTGATCGGTACGCTGATCTGGGCGTATGCCCATGCCGGGCGACGCGCGGATGCGCTTCGGTTACTTGGAGAATTGAAGAAGCGCCAGCAGACCGGGTACATCCCTGCAGCTGTCTTTGTGAATGCTTATGTAGGGCTCGGCGATAACGATGAAGCGTTTGCGTGGTTTGAGCGCGCCTATCAGGAAAAATCCAGTATCCTGAAATTCCTCAAGGTCTTCCCCCCATATGATCCTTTGCGCGGTGACCCCCGCTTTCAGGATCTAGTCCGCCGTGTTGGGCTGAACTGACCTTCAAAGATAGCTAAAGTGGTAGAGTCAGACTTCGTGAAACATCACACCATTATTCATTTAATGGTAAATCGCCAATGCACTCATCGAAGTCGCCTAAGTTCTCCTCAAGCACGACAGTACCATCTATAGCACAGAGTCTATCTTGGAAAGATCGTCAACCCAGCTTTTCGGGAAGACCGAAGTCTAGTTATTGATTTTAGTGGGTCGCGTTACACTCCTAGAGGTATTTGAGAGCCTCGCACATTCATTAAGCAAAGGAGCATAGGTAAGCACATGCGACTGACAGGAATTATTTGCGGATGGCTGGGAGCCCTGGTAGTAGCATCGGGCGCGGGATGGGCTCAGACTGAAGCAACCTCACAGCAAACCCCGGCCAGGCACGCCTTCGCCGCCAAAGACTGGGCAACTCTCCGCAGTGCCAGCGCTACAGCAATGTCTCCCGATGGAACCATCCTGTATCAGGTGAACTTCGGAGGTGCCACAGGACCAACGCATAAAGAGTGGTGGACTACGTCCTCCGATGGCAGCCATGCAATGAAGCTCACTTTGTCAGATGATTTCTCTCCCAAGGGCTTTACCAGCGATGGCAAGAGTCTTTATGGTACATGGAAGGTAAACAAGCTAGGCCAACTGGCCGTATTTCCTCTAGTCGAAGGCAAGGGCGCCGCCGTACCTTCCACAGTCGTCTTGCTGCCCCGCGGCACAGACACGGTAGCGGCTTCTCCAGACGGCAGGCACTTTGCGATTATCGCTGATCCTCGCCTTCCAGATCCATTGGAGGATGTGCGACATGTGCAGGAGCCTGAGCAATCCAGCCTTTACGTCGTAAATGTAGACGGCACAGGTGGCCAGTGGTGGTGCAGCAACCTCAAGAGCATCTCTGAAATCGCATGGAATCCCGATGCGACATCACTCGCGCTCCTTTCATCACTACCCCGGATCGGCCACCACGACGTAAGCACGGCTATAGATGTATGCGGCGCATCCGGCGCAAGGCACATGGCTGATATTCCCAACTCTGCAAGCGGTATCGGATGGACCGACAGAGGACAAGAGATTGCGTTTCTTTCCACGAAGTCTGCGGTTCTGACTCCCGAGCATGTGTGGACTGTGCCTGCTGCTGGAGGAACCGCAGAGGATCGAACGGCCACGCTCGACGGGACGGCGTTGCAGCTTGCAGGTGATGTGCGAGGACATATCTGGGTGCTGGTGGACCGCGGCGTTCGAAACGAAGTGGATGAGTTTCAAAATGGCGGGTTGAAGCCGATGTATCGCTGGGCCGACGGAGTGCTCTCCGGCGTGCCGATCAGTGCCGAATATACGTCTGCGACCGAGCGGGTGGCGCTTACTGTGGGCGATCCTACACACGCTCGGAATGTGGCTGTACCAGAAGGCGATCATCTGCGCAAAATCACACGTGAAGGCGATGAACAGCTTGGCGCAATGGACCTAGGGCCAGTGAGCGTCGTACGGTGGAAAAGCAAAGAGGGAATTCCCCTCGAAGGTATTGCGACGTTTCCTGCAGGTTACGTTGAGGGCCAGAAGTATCCGTTCCTGGTCTTGCCGCATGGCGGTCCGGAAGGCAATGATGAGTTGGGACTCGATCCACTAGCACGGAGCATTGCAGGTCTGGGCTATGTGGTATTGCAGCCGGAATACCGTGGATCGACTGGCTATGGCGCTGATTTTCTAGCCTCAATCTATCAGCACTTCGGCGACCGCGCCTACAGGGACGTGGACAGCGCTACCGACTATGCCGTCGCTCAGGGATGGGCCGATCCCGCACGGCTGGCAATTTTTGGATGGAGTGCGGGAGGGTTCATGACCTCATGGACCGTGACCCAAACGAATCGCTACAAAGCAGCGATTGAGGGTGCAGGTATTACTGACTGGGCGCCATTTCTTTGGACCAGCGATATCCAACAGATCGACTACGATGCCCGCTGGACGGACGAGAACCCGGAAGCCTTCCGGAAATTCTCCGCGGTCGCTTTCGCCGACAAAGTAGCTACCCCCCTGCTGATTCTCCATGGCGAGGCTGACCAGCGTGTACCGACTTTCCAAGGTATCGAGTTCTTCCAGATGCTTGCCGCTCGGGATAAGACCGTACGCATGGTGACCTATCCGGGATCGCCACACTTCCCCACATTATGGGAGCAGAGATTGAACATCATGCAGGAGATAACGGACTGGCTCCAAAAATATAACAAGTAGCGTTACATTTTCGCTTCGGCTTACACGTTATTCAGGGTTCCCAAATCAGTGATAATCCGTCACTGCCTGACAGACTCTTGACCGGCCGTACCTGGAGAGCAAGGAGCACGTGGCGGTTCTTGGTGCTGGAAGCCGCTGACTTGGACGAGGCCCTGGCCTGGGGGCGCAAGGCCACCGTCGCTTGTTGGGCGCTGGTTGAGGTACGCGTTTAACTGACGGAGTGCCCCCACGGAAGCAGCTGGGCGGCAATGGCAACACTCCGACTTCCACAAAAGTCGGCTCTCGGAAACTGGACGGATTAGTACCGACAAGCGCGCTTGCATTGAGTACTTGTCTGAGTGGTCGGCAATCCGCAGGTTTGACGAATCTTCGCCATGAAGCGGTAATGAGTCGCCAATATCGGGATCGCCTATTAGTATGCGGGAGCAATGCGGACGGCAATTCTCTTTGACCTACCTTGATCGGGCGCGGGCCAGCTCCACGATCTTATTGATCATGTCCGTGTACGTGTAGCCAGCCTTTTTGGCTGCCATGGTGAATTCTGCGGTGCTGGCGAGCCATGGATTTGGGTTCGCTTCGATAACGTACACCTCGCCTTTCTTGTTCAAGCGCATATCAATGCGGCCATAGTCGCGCAGCTTGAGGGCGCGATAGGCGGCGAGCGCGGTGTCCTGAAGTTTTTTCGTGGTCTCTTCGTCGAGATCTTCGACCGGCGCGGATTTTGTCACCTTGTAGGCCTCGGTCTCGTGATCGAACTTCACATCGTGACAGGCGATCCGCGGGGTTCCCTTAGGAAGCCTGGAGAGGTCAAGTTCAATCAGCGGAAGAACCTCGGCGTTATCGTTGCCCAGAATGGCGGTGTAGATTTCGCGGCCTTCAATGTACTCCTCAATGAGCGCCGGGCTGTCGAATTCCTCGTGGATATAGTGGATGCGCTCCATCAGCTCTTTCACGCTGTCAACGACGGAGCCGCTGTCGATGCCGATGGATCCGTCTTCGGAGACAGGTTTCACAATGAGCGGGAACTCGATATCGTGCGAGTGATCGGTGCGGCCTTTATAGGAGGTTGCAAAGTCGGGGGTCTTTATCTTGTGAAAGTCAAAAATCTTTTTTGCGATCGACTTGTCCTGGGCAAGATAGAGAGCCTGCGGGCCACCGCCAGTATACGAGATGCGCAGTAGGTCCAGATATGCGGCGATGTTCTTGTCCATAGTGTCGTCGCCGCCATAGGACTCTGTGAGGTTGAAGACGAGGTCGGCACCGCACTTTGCGAGCGCTAGCAGCGATTGATTCTTGCCATCGAGGACGTGATAGGAAGGTTCGTGCCCGAGCTTTGTCAACGCCTCGAAAATCTCTTCGCGGTCGTGCAGCGGATCTTTTTTCCTGCGACGTTTGCCAGTCTTGCCGCGCGGCGCCTTGACCGGCTCCGGCTCAGGCTCAGGCGGCCCCTCTTCCCAGACGTCGTGCAATATCGCTACTTTCAGGTTTGCCATAATGCCTCTACTGCTTTTTCCCTGCAACGCATATCAGTGGCCGATGGCAGATGTGAAGCAGCAATCAGGGCAGAATGAACTTGCCCCGAGTGATGTAGTTCATTGCCAGCGCGGTCGCGTACACAGTGACTTCGGTTAAGTATTCTCTTTCAGATTTTATTTCGGCACGGAGGCCGAGATCCCTTACCTTTTCTTCGATGGTTTCCACTACCTTCTTGACCAGAGGACGTTGAACGCCCGTCCAATAATTCACCTTGTCGATGAGGACTTTGCGGTTCTCACGAAGTAGATCGACCGCCGGGCGAACATTATTCCTGCGGCGCTTGGATACGTTGAAGATGTCGCGCAGATCGGTGTCGAGAGGAAGTTCGCCGGGGGTAAGCTGCAGATCGAGCGCACGCTGATAGAACTCGCCAACCGTCACATCCATTTCATCGACGGTGATATCTGTATCACCGTGTGAAACCACAGGGTCGGCATCGCCGAGCTTGCGGCCAATACGATCCATGTAGAGAAGCTTCTTTATCGCGCCCCAGCCTTTGTATCGCTTGCGCCAGTTGGAGCGGGGCGTGAGCCATACCGCGAACGTCTCAGCGAAGTCTTCGTCGGGATGCTTTTGTGCGTACCAGCCCTCCATGTGTCGCACGAACTCACGCGAGAAGGGAACCGGTTTGTAATTGTCCCGGTAAGGCCGCCGGAACGGTCCGAAGATCTTGCGCCATTCTTCCGTTTTATAGAGCGCATAGGCGTAATTGAAGGCGTGGCCTGCCTCGTGGCGCATATACATCATGATCTGGCGCGAGTCTTCGATGTCGTTCATCGCCGATTCAAGGCGCTGCAGTTTCGGATCGGCCAAATAGAACGGGATACCGATGACGGGCTCCAGGTTCGGACATCCCCACTCATCAGTGAGGTAGCACTTGGGGCGGAACCTATAGAGCCCCTTGGCGTCCATCTCTTTGTAGAGTTGCTCTACAAAGCGTTCGAGGGGAGAGCCTTCCAGCTTCAGGCCGAGCTGCTGAATCGGCTTGGAAAGGATCTCCTGAACCTCTGCCGGTGCTTTTTCAAAATTGGCCAAGCTGGTCGAAGCGTAGCACAGGGAAGACGCAGTGCGCTTGACGTTAGGCACTTTCTGGTGGATGTGCTAAGGCGTGCAGGCCTAGCTTGAGTGGGCCACCGGCGGTAATTTCCGAGTTGCCGGTGACTCGGGGCTTGGGCTGACTGGCAATGCAGAAGTCCTGATGGATTTATGGCGTCGGCTTCAATACGACGGTGCCTCGCGGATCAGCCAGTTCACATAAACGCGAACATGCGTGACTTTGCCCGCGTTCATCTCAGTGTCCTCCATCGCACCAGCAAAGGTGGTTCACTTTTAGGGCTTTCCCATGGACAGTGATTGCCGTACTGTCTCGGATGGATGTCGCCGTTGAATTCTACAGGTTCAAGCGACTTCCGACATTGTCGACAGGAGGGATATGGCGATGAGACCGAAGATGATCAGAAAGACTTTTCTTTGGGCGATGTTGAGTTTGAGCGTCGCTTGCGCCCAGAGCGAAGACAGCTTGTCATGCAAAAACGATATCGAAGCAGAGCACCCGGGGCAAATTACAAACGCGGTTGTCTTCTGGAGCGCAGTGGCGGATAACAGCATCGTCACTGTAGGCGGTAAGTCACCACAACAGGGTTCCATCGAGACGGCGATGGTTCAGACCGCAGTGTACGACGCAGTAAACGCCATTTGTGGATATCCGTACACTGCTTATGCGGTCAAGCCGGAGGTGCAGGTCCCAGCGCTGACAGAGGCAGCAGTGGCTTCGGCAGCCCACGACGTGTTGGCTTCTCTCTATCCGGCTCAGGCACCTGCGCTCGATCAGCAACTTGCAGATTATCTTGGCGCTATCCCGGGACACACCAGGGCAAAGCTCAACGGCATTCATGTAGGCCAGCAGACCGCGGCCGGTATTGTCGAATTGAGAGCCGACGATGGGAGGGATTCCGGCCCTGGCTGGATTCCGCCTCTGGCGGGGCCGGGCATCTGGCAGCCTACACCGCCTGGTTTCCTGCCGCCCGCCACGCCCTGGATCCGAGCTGTGACGCCATGGACGATGACCAGTCCGTCGCAGTTCCAGGCCCCGCCGCCGCCCACGCTCGACAGCGACGTATGGTTGCATGACTACTCTGAGAGTAAGGCATATGGTGGGGCCACCGGCAGCCTTCGCACGCCAGCCCAAACCGACCTTGCGGAATTCGTTGGCGGCCCCGGCGTCCACCCGATGCTGCAGTGGCATGGCACCTGGCGCAGCATTGCAAGCGATCAGAAGCTTTCGGTTCTCGAAGCGGCTCGTCTGTTCGCAATGCTATCGACGGTGTCGTCCGATGCTCTGATTGCTTGTTGGGACTCGAAATATCAGTACGGCTTCTGGCGGCCGGTGACAGCCATCCGCGCCGGTGGCGGGAACCCATCGCTGACAGCAGATCCTACATGGATCGGAGTTGTGATTACGCCGAACCATCCTGAGTATCCTGCTGCGCATGGGTGCTTCAGTAGCTCGGTTGTCGAGGTGCTCAGATCGTATTTCCATTCCGATCGCTTGAATTTCACCATGACCAGTCCAGCACCCGGGTTGCTTCAGCCGGTCCGATCGTACGACCATTTTAGCCAAGCTTTGACCGATATCCTTGACGCCCGAGTCTACGGTGGAATGCACTATCGCAACTCGACCATCGTCGGCGCGGAACTAGGTCGGAAGGTCGCGCGCCAGGCGCTTGAACGCTTCTTCGTTCCTAGGCAAGATGACCGGCGGTTCAAAAAATAGACTTGCCGAGGCGTAAGAAAGATATCATGCTCTACCGAATGAAAGGTTATGGCCAGTTTTGTCCTGTGGCGCTGGCTTCAGAAGTCTTCGCCGAGCGCTGGACGCCCTTGATTCTGAGGGAATTGTTGTCCGGCGCCCGGCGCTTCGCTGACATCCATAGGGGCGTGCCACGTATATCCCGTAACCTGCTATGCCAGCGTCTCGACACCCTGGCCTATGTCGGGATTATCGAGCGTAAGCCGCTCCCAAATGCACGAGGCTCCGAGTATCATCTCACCGAAGCGGGTCGGGAATTCGGGCCCGTAATTGAGGCCCTGGGAACATGGGGGTTCAAGTGGTCAAGCCGCGACCTCAGAGACGAACACCTTGACCCCGACTTCCTCATGTGGGTTCTGCACAAGCTGGTTCGGAGAGAAAACCTGCCGAACCACCGGGTCGTTGTGTTCTTTCAATTTCGCCAGGCGCCCAAGCGGCGTTACTGGCTTATTCTGAACCGGCCTGAAGTTGATGTGTGCCTCTTTGACCCGGGATTTGGGATCGACCTCGAAGTGACGGCAGATCTCAGGGCGCTTGCGGATATTTGTCTTGGACACCTCAGATTCCGCGACGCGGTTAGTCGAGGCTGGTTGACTCTGCTCGGTACCAGAAGCGCTTGTAAAGACTTCTCAACGTGGGTGGGGACTGCGCATTTTGGCTCTGGGCCTCCCGCTCAAAACTCAATGTCTGCGTCTACTGCATGATTGGGTTCAATCCCATCGCCAGGCGTCCAGTGAAACGATGTTGCTTCTTGGCGGTCATCGGATGGAACTCTACGGCCTGAGTGTCTCGCAGAATCCTTTCGAGGCCTATGGAGCGAAAATAGCCGGATCCGCCAACTGCCTCAAGCGCTTTGTCGACGGCACGTTTGACTGCCTGGGCGATGATTGTCTTGTGGATCAGTGCGCGGTTCGCGTGTTCGATTCCGGGCACGACATCGAGCTCGTTTGCATTTGAGATCAAGCTTTGCAGAGCCATCTGCGCAGTAGTAAGGTCGGTAAGCATCTCTCCAATCACCAGAGCGTTCACGCCGTCATCGCCTTTGGCCGACGAGATGGCCAGGGCCTTTCCTGCGGCAGCCTCTGCCATGCCGACATATGCTGAGCAAAACATTGGGAGCGCGACCGTCAGGTTCACATTCCAAAAGGGATGGTACTCGCCGCATGGTCGCCGTAGCGTAATCGTCTGCTCCGGGATGAACACGTTATCCAGAACGACCGTATGAGATCCTGTCCCGCGCATCCCCATAGTTTTCCAAACCGGGTCGATGCTGATTCCCCCGGCAGACATCGGAACAGAAAAGTGCAGGACTTGGCGACCCGCCTCAGGATCGTCGTATCGCCCGCTTGTGATGAGAAGGTCGCCGGCTACGCAACTGCTTGCAAAGGACTTCTTTCCGTTAAATAAGTAACCGCCTTCGCAACGTGTCATTACACCACTGGAACTGAGCCAGTCAGCTGCACCGCTGGTTACAAGAACTTTTTCACCCTCCGCAATGGTTCGCAGAAGCGTCTCTCCGGGTTCCCCGTTCCTGTAATTCCACACAGCACTGGCAACTACATGCTGATGCATCGAAAAGGCCAGCGCGGTAGAGCCGCAGGAAACGGCGAGGCCACGAATCAGGGCGCAAGCCTCGCTATAGAGGAGTCCACCGCCTCCGAGTTCTTTCGGCACGAGTACCGAAAACACCTTCGCGGCACGCATCTCCGCATAATTCTCGGCCACAAATTCATCGTTGTTGTCATAGGCGGCGGCCCGCTCAGAAAATGCAGGTGCAAGCGTCGCGAGGATTTTCTTCCAATCTGCGGTAGAACCCATGGTCATGTTCCTTCCTGTGGCTGACGTGACGCAAGGTCTACGTCGTTCCGGCGCGTCTAGCTGTCCTCATCTGAATTCGGAGATGAGCTAGGGGCAGCCAGGGGCTACAAGAGGCCGTAACTCATCAGCTTCCAGACCCGTTTACACGGAACTCCAACTTTACGCATTCGTTTCAATGCACGGCATTGATGCACTACCTTGCGAAGATGATAGCGCGGTCCAACCGAGGAGTTATGTCTGTATTGTTTGAATGCTAGGTCGAAGAGGAGCGCGAGGTGTTACAAGAAGCTGAACTCAGCGCCCAAGCTGATTCAGAGAACAACCTCGGAGGCTCCTCAGAGACGATATGTATTACATCGGACTGGATGTTCACAAG
>NZ_DASQIX010000082.1:0-9372 GCF_035631355.1 Alloacidobacterium sp. | reverse complement strand
AATTCGGATTCGGTGCGGTTGAATTTTTCGTTGCCGAGGCAGGCGGTTTCACTAGTGCGGTTTTCGTGGTGAGTGATTTATAGCATACTGTTTCCCACGAGGGAACGGAGTTGAGCCGCATATTGAACGAACCCATTCTTGTTTTTATGTTCTCGCTTGTGGTGATGGTGTTGTCAGTGCTGGTCGGGGTCTTCCTTGCACGGAAGGTGCGGCCGGTACAAGACGACGAGCGTGACGACCTGGGGCTTGTGATCAACGCAAGCCTGACGCTGCTGGCACTCATAATCGGGTTCAGCTTTTCGATGGCGGTGAGCCGATACGACCAGCGCAAGAATTATGAGGAAGAAGAGGCGAACGCCATCGGGACGGAGTATGTCCGCGCCGATTTGCTGCCTGCCGACTCTGCGGCGCAGGTTCGTCAGTTGTTGAAGCAATATCTTGATCAGCGGCTGCTGTTCTATACGACGCACGATCCGCGCCAACTTGCCGCGATTAACAATGAAACGGCGAAGCTGCAGGACAAGATGTGGGCCGCCGTTCAGAGTGCGGCCAAGGCACAGCCGACGCCTCCTGTTGCGCTGGTGGTTGCAGGAATGAACGATGTGCTGAACCGGCAGGGTTATACGCAGGCCGCATGGTGGAACCGCATTCCAAAAGGCGCGTGGAGCCTGATGGCCACGCTGGGCATCTGCTGCAGCCTGTTGATCGGTTATGGATCGCACAAGAAGGGCATCCTGTTATTTACGGTCCTGCCATTCCTGGTGTCGATTGCCTTCGTTCTGATTGCCGACATCGACAGCCCACGTTCAGGGGTGATTCACGTGGCGCCGCAAAACCTGATCAGCCTGGCGCAGTCGCTGCGCGGACAGTAGGTATCTTTTTCTAATTCTCCAGAGGGCGGCCGAAGCACAGTACATATCCATTGTTATCGATGATCTCGAAGGCTCTTAAGCCGTCATTGGTGTTGGCCAGTTCGCGATGGATGGGAACATCTTTGGACACGAACTCTGAATACAGCGCGTCGGGATCGCTGGCGTTGACGTAGGCGTCCCACCTGGCCCATTCGTGGCGCGAACGATTCGGCTGTGGATGGATCTCAGGCGTGATGGCCTTGAACATGATCATCACCTGGTCGCGTCCGACGAAGGCCCAGAAGTCATCGCATTGCGCGTCGCCGCCTCCTTTGTAGAGGAGGTTGAATCCCAGTTTGGACTGGTAGAAGTCGAGGGTAGCGCTCAAATTGTCAACGATGAAGAAGGGCGTGATGCTGTTCAGCATGACTGGAGGCTCCATGGGGGACTATAACATCTGCCGCGAGTCTCGCAGATGGTGCTTCTTAGCTGCTCACGCAATGTTAGGCCTCTCCCAAAAATAATCGAGACGGCATGACACGAAATCGGGCCTGGTTGCGCTATTACAGATACGGGCATCGGCGCAGCGGTGCGGCTCGAGAAATTCGTCGAGGAGGAAAGTTGTGAAACCCAAGAATCCAGCAGTTGTTCTGAACAAGAAGCTACTGCCAAGTCAACTGAGCGGCACGGTGGAGGTAGGCCCGGCGTACAGGACCTTCGAGGAGGCTTTTGCCAACAAAGCCCACGCAAACTGCCACATTGCCGAGGTCCTGCTCTATGACGAGACTCATACGGAATTGGCGCACTGGTGGGAGGTTTCCGAGTCGCTCGATGTCAAGGGCGTGGGCCGCGCAGGAGACACTGAACAGAAGGCCCTGGTGCGGGTAAATCTGCGGCCGAAATACACGTTGGAAATTCGCGGCGCATATAATCCTTGTCCTGTCAGAAGCGGCTGTGACGTTGCCATGCAGAATGCCGCCGAGAGCAGTGGCGCGGAGATAATCTATCGCACATATGCCGGGAAGAGTGGGACGATCCATCATTACCCGAAAGATGACTTTTGAGATTTTGGACCCGGGGATAAGGTGGCGCGTCGGTGCCCGACGCGCGGCTATTAGATGATCCGCTGCGGTCTTCGACCTGCGCAGATGGGCCTACGGCAGTAAGGTTGCCGTCTCTCGGCGGCGTTTTTATTCCGGGGACTAAAGTCCCCGGCTTCTACCTAGAGGTGCTTTCGCACGTCTCCTTAGTTTGAATTTTGTGGTTGTTTCGGTTTGTCTTCGAGACTCTTGGCGAATGAATCTCCTACCCCAGCTCGCGAACACGGCGTGCGCCGGGGGAACCCGATAGTCTTCGCGCTTATTTAATCTCTCGCGGCCTTCGTCATTCCGCGACGGATGAAAACTTTCACTTGACATTGGGGCGGTTAAGGTCAACCCTGTTTCACCAACAGGGATTGTCAAGGGTCCTTCTTTGAACTTGACGCGACACCAGCAAACTCATCAGGGCTAAACTATCGGACTACACCTTCTCTTAGGCCACGCACCGGCCCACCAAGTTTAGCCAGGGCTCTTTCGCCGTTACCTCGAGAACGTCATGGTACAGCAAGGCTGCCTTTCTCTCGATTCCTCTGCCAAAGTATCCTCGTCGGTTACTCGTTGGCGAATCTCCCGGTTCGGCAAGACTTCTGAACGTATTTCACGAGGAGCAATCAGCGCGCCAGCCAGGCGGTTCGCAAAACTCGGCGCTGGCGCGAATCGACTACACCCAGTCATACCCTTACGAGAAAGGACGGTAAGGCAATGTCGACAAAGGGGATCACTCTGTCACTCTCCGGCCATGTTGACCGGAATACATCGAAAACGATAACTGCGTTGGGAACGTGCTCTAACTTCTGCCGCGCGGGGCTTCTCCTGCTGGTCGTAATGTCGGTCCTGGTTACCGCGGCACGTGCCCAGTCCTACTACTACGTGGACTGCTCCGGCACAAACCCGAATGACTACGCGACGATTGGTGCGGCGCTGGCGGTCGCTGGTTCCGGCTCGTATGTGATTGTGACCGGGACGTGCAATGAGAATGTCACGATCAGCAATGCGTGGAACCTGAATCTTGGCGCTGCCTATGGGCAGACTGCAAACATCGCCGGCGGTGTGACGGTCACGGGGTCAAACTCCGTGTTTCTCTACGGGCTTAACGTCACTAATCCCTTCGGAGACGCCTTTAACATAACCAGCAGCCATAACGTTACGCTATGGAACTGTACCGCCAACGGGAATCAAGGAAGCGGAGTAAGCGTGCATAGCCTTTCCGACGTGACTGTGGATGGACCAGGGTCCTTCGACGAGAATGGTGGCGGCGGACTTACTCTAAATGACAACTCCTTCTTGACGGTTCTCACATTTGCCGGGCCGGTAGACATCAGCGGCAATCATGGTCCGGGAGTGAGCGTCGGCGGTGGCGCGGAATTCGCAACGCTGGGAAATACGGCGATCGAAAACAACATCAATACCGCTGCTCCTGACGCGACTCGGCAGGACGGCTTCGGCATACAGGAAGTAAGCGCTTCCAAAGCTCAGGTCGCGACTTGCTATGGAGGAAACCAGATCTCGGGTAACGAGAGCGGAGGAGTCGACGTGCGGGAGCACTCGTTTCTCTCGATTTGGGGCTGCGGGGCGGCCGGAGGAAACATCCTCCAGAACAATGGCGCGGTTGGGCTCGAGGTGGGGCTCGGAAGCGAGGTCGCACTTTACAGTAACGTTGTGATCTCAGGACATACCGGGTCCGGCGTCGAACTCTACGCTCAGGGCCAGCTCTACATGTTTGGTCCCAATGTGATCTCGCAGAACGGGAATGCGGGCGATGCACGCAGCGCCGGAGTTGTGGTCGATGGAAACTCCGAAGCTTATCTTCGCGGCGGAACGTTATCCAAGAATGAAGGTCCGGGCATTCTGGCGCTCGTCAACTCCAGCGTGGACTCCGTCGGCGCGACCTTCTCAGGCAATGCGGACGGAAATGTTACCTGTGATTCGAGCGCATATCTGGTAAGCGACCTGCTTCCCAGCAATCCACATCACGGAGTCGTATGCCGTACTCCGCACCATCTTGGCAATCGGCACGACCACAGCTTTGCACCGGTTGCGCCTGATTTCACCCAACAAATGAACAGGGCTGCGCAGTATAAGAAATTTGCGTCTCGCAAGTAGATCAAGAATGACGGCGCCTGGGTCGTGGAGGTCCGGCGCTCGTCACACGAACGAGCCTTTGAAATCGAGCGCCGTGAAGAACGGCGGAATCTCCCGTGTGTGCTCATCGATGATCCGCCGCGGTCTTCGACCTTGAGCGGGTGGGCCTGCGGCAGCAAGGTTGCCGTCTTCGACGGCGGTTCTTATTCAGAGGGCTGAAGCCCTCTGCTTCTACCTAGAGGAGCGAAGCCCCTCTTTTTGTTTTTCTTATCGTTGATGGCTGGCTTGGTTCTTTGGAACTGCCCAACACAAGCCAAAGAAGGCTTGAATGGGTCACCTGCCCGCCCATCCGCTAAATATCTCAAGATCAAAGTGTAGGGACACCGACGTTGACGTTCTGTGTTTGCCAATTTAATTTTGCGAGATGAGAAATTCTTGTCGAGGATGCTTTGGGGGCAATTAAAGCTGAAAAGCCACGTGACGACTTTGATCATGTAGCCCAGCGGCTAGTTAGCCGCTTGCACAAGGATGTTGTTCAAGAATCTTGTGTAGTGTTTGTTGGAGCCGGTAGTACAACAGAGCGATCATGGCGAGCTAAGGATCGCGGATTCTATGCGACTATCAAGGCGCAGACCAGTCACTCAGGAACTAATTTATCTCCCTCTTTCCCGAAGTTAATGGAATCTTTCTGCAACGAGCTTGACGGCGGCCACCACAACCGACTTATTCGTGAGGCGATTTCCTATCTAGAGCAATTCTCTCTTCCCGGTGAAGATAACAGGACCGCAACGATGGTCAGTGATTTGTTGGCAGAAATTCCCTATTTCAACCGATTTGTCACAACTAACTGGGATCCTTTTATTGAAAGAGCTTTAGATGTTCTTGTGCCAATTTTCGAAGATCGGGATTTGGCGTTTTGGGATGACAAGAAACGACAAGTACTAAAAATTCATGGATGTATTACGCGACCCTACTCCGTCGTCGCCACTCAAAATGACTACGACAATTGCATGGCACAGAATCCTCTCATCTTCAACAAGCTTAGAGATCTAATGGCAACAAAACCTTCATATTCCTTGGCTACAGCCTGCGAGACGCTGATTTTCAAGAAGTGTGGGGTAATATTACGGGTCGACTTGGGCATTTTGGAAAGCTCGCATATGTTGTGGATCCTCATGTCACATCAGAGAATGCTGAATATTGGCATGAGCGTGGAATTGAATCATTTAAGACCACGGACTTATTGTTTCTAAGGAGCCTTCGAGAGAAGTTGGAGAATGAAGGTCTGATCCCTACCCAGCAATTCCTGCATCATCTGCGTAATCAGCGCGAACGAATAGTATCGATTCATTTGGAGCTTAGTCAGCTATCCGATGGCGGTATGGCATCTGCAATGTACCAAGACGGACTCTTGCATGCTTTTGATGATGTTTTATCTACAACGGTCCTTGGAATCAAACGGAGTGAAGACTTTGAGGGCGAGCTGCGAGAAGCGGGCAAGGCTGTCAAACAAGCACGCAAAGACGACAACGTTATAGAGATTGCGTACTGGAGCGGGCGGTTTGAAGTGGTCGAGCGTTTTTGCGATCGCGACGTTACTTCAATCCCAGCCTATTTCCATCCATACAAAATGGCTCCTGTTGCAAGGTTTGTAAAAGGGCGAAAATTCTAGGCGATACCTGCCAACAGTTTTTCTTAGCGACCTGAAGAGGTTCCGACTGGTGCTCCTTCGCGGATAAGCAGGGCCATTCTTGGGAATGTGAAGCTGCCTCCGGCGTCGTCGATTACGTTGACCTGGCAGGTGTAGAGGCCCGGCTTCAGGTCTGTCAGCGGCACATCGAACTGGAAGGTGATGGCATCGCGCGTGGGTTCGTTGAGATGCGTGGCCTGGATGAGCGGGGTTTCGTAGACTTTCAGTCCGTTGCTTAGGAATTCGATGCTGGTAAAGACCCGGACGGGTGTGGTGGGGGTGTCCTTGCCTTTCCCACCATTTTTTTGCTTCGCTTGAGATTGAACCGCAGGTCCCTCCGCTCCGCTGTGCTCCGGTCGGGATGACAAATCTTGAGTGTTGCTCGATGCGGGTGCTTTGGCCGGGTTGTAGACCTCGTAGAGGAAATAGAGGTGCTGGTTCTGGCGGAAGACGTGTGCGAGGTTGGGCACCAGTTCCTGGCCGTCCTGGATGAGAGGGCTTTCTGCTTTTTTGCCGGCGGGGATACGCTGGCTGGCGAGCACGACGGAGCTGAGCTTGACGGGCGCTTTGCGCAGGTCGGGCACGTTGATGTTAGTCTCGAAGGAGCCCATGCGCCCGGTTTCGTTTTCGCGCACGACGAACTTGAGATGGAACTTTCCGGCGGGCAGGGTAAAGCTGGTCGAGTACTGGATGGTGCGCTGGCGCACCTGCTGCGCCTGGTCGATGGCGAGCTTGACGGTGTCGCGCGCGTTGCCAATGACGCGGCCGGCGGAGTCTTTGACTTCTCCGATGACGTCGAGCGTGGCCTTGTCGCGGTCGCCGCCTTTGACGAAGGGGATTTGCGAGCCGGGGACAAGGATGGAGATGGGCACGGCGTAGTGGAAGTCGTCGAGGCGGAAGTAGAGCGCCTGCAGGTAGACGGACATGTCAGTCGCCGGGAGGTCGCTGGCGAGTTCGTCTTCTAGCTGGCGCTCGCGGTCTTCCTTGTTGGAGTGTTTGTAGTCGGCGGGCGCATAGTAGCCGGGGCGGTATTCGAGCTTCAGGTCTGATCGATTGACTTTGACGGAGAGGCGGCGGTAGGAGCCGTCGCGGCGCGTGTCAGTCGAGCGGAAGCCGATGACATAGTACTCGGACATGTCCTGTTGCATGCGCTGGAATGCGGGGGCGAAGTCGTTGGAGTCGAAGAAGGCCTTGCCGCCGGTATCGGACGAGAGGTTGGCCATGACTTCCTGCGAGTTGAAGTTGGCGTCGAGGTTGTTCTGGAGCGCGCCGCCGTTGTAGGCGCTGTTGCCGCGGATGCTTCCTGTGCTGGCATCGCCGAGCGGGGAGATGGCTTGCAGGCCACGCGCGTCGACCGAATAGATGGACATGTTGGAGCGCACGGCGGAGTTGATGGCGGAGTGGAGCGAGGCCTGGTTCTCGATGCCGTCGCGGGAGATGCCTCCGGAGAAGTAGACGAGCGCTTTTTTCTGGTTGATATAGTTCAGCGACTTGGCGATGGAGGCGATGGCGAAAAGCTCGCGGTCAGTATTGATGTCGTTGTACTCGCTCTCGTCGGCGGTGTAGGCGGTGGTGTCTTCAACCTGGTTGGTGGTGCTGGTGGCGCCGGGTGCGAAGCCCTGCGTCTGGTCACCGGAGTAGCTGTTGACGGCGTTGAGCAGAAGCTGCTTGTTCTGGGTGAAGTCCTGGTCGAGCGATAGGGAGCTGTCGAGCGAGACGACAGCGACGACGTCGGCGGGCTGCATCTGTTTGTTGATGTAGTTGCGGGCTGCGTCCTGTGCGCGCTCCACGTCTTCGGGCTGCATGGAGGTGATGTCGAAAAAGAGGACGACGAGGCGATGGTCGCGGAGCGCGTCGCCGGTCATGACGGGCGATTTGCCGAGGACGATGGAGTTGCCAGCCTTGCCGCTGATGGTGGCTTCATTAAGCGCGGCGGCTTCATCGACGCTTTCGTAGTCGAAGCTGGTGATCTGCTGCGGCTTTCCGTTTTCGGTGATGGTGAAGTCGGATTGTTTGAGGCCCTTGACGATTTGTCCGGTTTTCTTGTCGCGGACGATGATGTTGGTGAGGACGAGGTCGCTGTTTACTTTGAGAGTGTAAGCCTCGGATTGCTGGTCTTGCTGCTGGGTTTGTTGGGCGTATAGGGCTGGAACTAATAGTGCTATTCCCATCAGAGGTAGTGCTAGCTTCCGGAGAATGCTGGTCGTTGCGCTGCAACGATTCGCACGAACCCTTCGACTTCGCTCAGGGCAAGCTAAAAGCGTGTTCGTGCGGATCCCTCGACTCCGCTGCGCTTCGCTCAGGATGACATCGTCGTTGTGCATGATCATGGTGTCTCCTAGAAGCGGTAGCGGGCGAGGAAGGTGAATTGGCGCATGTTGGCGGCGGAGGTAACTGTTCCGTAGGTGGCGGAGCCTACTGTGGTGTCGACGCCGGCGTATTGCACGGTGTTGAAGACGTTGTCGGCGGTGGCTCGGACTTCGAGGGCGCGCATGTCGCCGAAGCGGACGGACTTGGATACAGATGCGTTGAAGGAAACTTCGCCTGGGCCGGGGATGGAGTAGCGCGTGGCAGTCCCGTAAGTGGCGGCGGGTTGGGTGAAGGCGGCGCGGTTAAACCAGTTACGGATCGAGCCCCCTCCGGCGGTAAGGGATGAACCGGGAACGCGGTCCGGGCGGAGGGAGCCGGCACTGCCGCGGGCCACGTCTTCGATATTGGCCTGATAGTGCGGCGTGAGGGGTTCGCCGGTAGCGAAGTCGAAGTTGCCGGACATAGAGATATTGGCGAGCGTGTGCGAGAGCCAGTTCCCGTTGGTGAGCATGTGCGTATCGGGACCGAAGGGCAGCTCGTAGACGAAGTCACCTTTGAGGTTATGGCGGATGTCGAAGCTGGAGTTCGATTCTTCGGCAAGAACGTCCTGCCAGTTCTGCGCAACGACTCCACCCACGCCGCCGACGGAGCTGGCGTTGTCGATGGAATGCGAGTAGGTATAGGTGGCGCCGATGGCAATGCCGCGCTGCATCCGCTTACGCAGGCGCACAGCGAGCGCGTTGTAGTTGGAGAAGGCAATGGAGTCTTCCCAATCGTAGAAGACGCCGCTGAGAGATTCGGTTGCAGTGCGGCCAGGGGCGCTGACGACATCGAGGCGCGTGCCTTTGGAGCCGTTATATCCAACGTTGAGGACGATGCCGAGCGGAAATGTGTGCTGGATGTCGAGGTTCCAGACCTGCACATAGGGCAGACGATAGTTCTTGTTCACGGCGTAGTTGCCGGCGGTTTGCGGGGCGGGGAAGCCGTTGGCGAGCGTGATGTTAGCACCAGCGGTGGATTCGTTGGTCTGCACATCGGCGAAGGGGGGTTGGAAGGCGAAGTTCTGCACGAACTTTGCATACTGGCCGTTGGCGAAGTTGATGCCGTATCCGGTGCGGACCACGGTATCTTTGATGGCGCGCCATGCAAGGCCAACGCGCGGAGAGAAATTGCTGCGTTCAGGTTCGATAAGGCCAACGGGATATTTACCGGAGAATGGGCCGACCTGGTTCGGTTGCACGGGGACGACGGTGGTGAAGTCGTTGCCGGCGTCGAGGTTCACGAGGCGGTTGTCTTTCTCTGAATAGGGTGAGAAGTATTCATAGCGCAGCCCGGCGAG
>NZ_DASQIX010000081.1:0-4385 GCF_035631355.1 Alloacidobacterium sp. | reverse complement strand
GTGCGTCGTCGAGATATTTCCAAATCCAACAGTGTGCGAGTCGCCGATAAACTCGATCTGACGATGCCGCGGCTCTGGCGTTAGTGCCTTTTCGCCCACCGGAATGGCAAAGCCGCTGAATGTGTTCGGAGCATCCTGACTCTCCGTTGCCACAAGAACGCTTACCGCGTGACTGGCGGGTGGCCCAGAATCCGAAGATGAGACGGAAGAGTGTGCGAGTAGGTGCGTGGGTGCCCCACATCTCGCAGAGATGTGGGTTTGCAGGATGCCGCGCAAACTGGTTCGTTATCAACAGACAGGCAGCGACCTGCACTTCATCACCTTCAGTTGCTATCGGGAGGATGTAACTGCATCAGTCGAGACTGAGAACCAAAAAAGTTCTAAAATCGTCCTCTAAGGCCGACCATAAATCATTCGCAAATTTCTCCTGCTACTCATCCGCTTACACTATCTCTTAGGAGCGGCTGTACGTCGACAACGTACAACTGCCGAATCCCACGTCTCTGCGAGACGTGGGGCACCCGCATTCGCTGGAGGCGAACTTTGAGATATGGGCCACCCGCCATTGGACGCCGCCCTGCCCCGTGCCGTGTATCACAGAGAAGCACTTCCATGGGAAGCAGGATTTCTAGCTGGAAAGTGCTTTCTGACATATCGTTGTCGCGGCGGTCCGCGACAAACTCCGCTGCCTGATTTCTATATAGGCGCGCACGCCGCCGTCGGGAATCTCGCATTACTGACTCGCGATGCTGCACGATACCAGACATATTTCCCGAGAGTCGAGATATGGGCTCTCTGAGACCCTCTTGACACGCCTGCTACCATGAAATCGAGACAAACGCCCGCCCACAAAGCGGGCGTTTTGCTTTTTCTGACGAAAAGCCTGAAACACGGAGCTTCGTAAATACCATAAGAATGAGGTTTTTACGAACAAGGGGGGAGGGGTGGCAGGTGCCGGCTGCGGAGCGGCTGCCCAGATGCGCGATGGGATGGCTTCAGTCAACGCAGTTTTTCAGCGACTGATTTTGCCTGGGTGAACAGGTAGAGATAGTCGGGACCACCCGCCTTGGAATCTGTCCCGGACATGTTGAAACCGCCGAAGGGATGGGCGCCAACCATCGCTCCCGTACACTTGCGATTGAAGTAGAGATTGCCCACATGATAGGTGCGGCGGGCATGGTCGAGTTTCTGCGAGTCGGTCGCGTAGACAGCGCCAGTCAGGCCGTATTCGGTATTGTTGGCGATGGCCAGCGCGTCATCGTAGTCCTTTGCCTTGATGATCGCCAGTACCGGCCCAAAAATTTCTTCCAGTGAGATGCGCGCGCCGGGAGCGACATCGGCAATGACGGTGGGTTCAAGGAAGTAGCCCTTTTCCGGAGTCTCAATCGCATTGCCGCCCGCGATGATTCGGCCTTCTTTCTTGCCGGTTTCGATGTAGTCCTGAATGGTTTTCATCGCACCGGCGTTCACTACCGGACCCATGTTCGGATTCTTTACCGGATCGCCGACTTTCAACTGCTCAACGCGCTCGCGGATGCGCTCGATGAACACGTCGTACACCGGCTCTTCCACAATGGCGCGGGAGCAGGCCGAGCACTTCTGGCCGCTGTATCCGAAGGCCGAGGCGACCACGCCTGCCACGGCGTCGTCCAGCTCGGCGTCGGCGCTGACGATGATCGAGTCCTTACCGCCCATTTCGAGGATTGTCCGCTTAATCCATATCTGTCCGGGCTGGTTCTTTGCTGCGAGCGCGTGAATGTCGAGGCCGACTTCTTTGGATCCCGTGAAGGCGATGAAGCGCGTTTTGGGATGCTGGACAATGGCATTGCCGAAGGTCGCGCCGGAGCCGGGGCAGAAGTTTACGACGCCGCCGGGCATGCCCGCTTCTTCCAGAACATCGACAAAGCGCGCCGCGATGGTTGGGGAATCGCTGGAAGGCTTGAGGATGACGGTGTTGCCGGTGACGATGGCCGCGGACGTCATGCCGGCCATAATGGCAAAGGGGAAATTCCACGGTGGAATGACCGCGCCTACGCCCAGCGGAATATAGATCAATTGGTTGCGCTCGCCGTGATACTGGATGGGCGTCGTTGCTTTCGAGAGGCGCAGAGCTTCGCGAGCGTAGAACTCGAGGAAATCGATAGTTTCACCCACGTCGGCGTCCGCCTCTGCCCAGTTCTTGCCAACTTCATAGGTCAGCCACGCGCAGAACTCAAACTTACGTTCACGGATGATGTGCGCTGCATTCAGCAGCAGCGAGGCGCGCTCTTCGACGGGCGTGTGCTGCCATGTTTCGAAAGCCTTGAGCGCGGCCTGTATTGCCTGTTCCGCGTGCTCGGCACCGGCCTTCTGGTGAATGCCGACGATCTGCGCGGGCTTGGCTGGATTGCGCGACTCGATTTTCCCTGTGGTACGCAGGCGCTCGCCGCCAATGACCAGTTCGTACTCGTGGCCGAGCAGATCGCCGACATGCTCCAGCGCTTCCTTCATGGCATGCGCGTTTTCGTGCTTCGAGAAGTCAGTAAACGGCTCGTTGCGGAATTCGCCCTCAGGCGAACGCGGCAGGATGACAGTGGAGATTTCTGCGGTAGCCATAACCGTTTAGTTTAGCGCAATTGCTATACCATGCTGCGATGAGGACATCTGAATGACTGAAGAGCGGTTTGCCCGCTATCCCAGCCTCGACGGAAAGGTGGTGCTGATCACCGGGGGCGGTTCGGGGATCGGCGCTTCCATGGTTGAGCATTTCGCGCATCAGGGAGCGAAGACGGCGTTTCTGGATGTTGCGGAGGAGACTTCGAGAGAACTGGTAAACAGGCTCGCGAAGAGCGCTAAACACACTCCGCTGTTCATTGCATGCGATCTTACTGACATTCCCACTCTGCGCGCTGTCATTCAGAAAATTGAAGCCAATCTTGGCCCGATTGAAGTGCTGGTGAACAATGCCGCCAACGACGAGCGCCATACGTCAGAGGAGACGACGCCGGAATACTGGGACCGCATGATGGCCGTCAATCTGCGCCATCACTTCTTCGCCATTCAGGCGGTTGTGCTTGGAATGAAGGCCCACGGTAGAGGCTCGATCATCAACATGAGTTCGATTTCGTGGATCATTCCGAGCACGGGGCTTCCCGCTTACGTTACGGCCAAGGCCGGCATTGTGGGGCTTACGCGTACCATGTCGCGCGAGCTGGGGCCTGCAGGAATCCGCGTGAACTGCGTGCTTCCGGGCGCGATCCTTACGGAAAAGCAGCGCCGCCTGGTGTGGACCCCGGAATACACGGAGAGGATCATGGCCAGCCAGAGCATCAAACGGGCGCTCATGCCTGAAGATGTTTCCCGGCTCGTTCTTTTTCTGGCGGCAGATGATTCTTCGGCGATTACCGGCCAGAGTCACATTGTGGATGGCGGCTGGGTTTGATTCTCAACCCGTAACCAGTGCAATCGCGAAGCCGTCATAGCCCTTGCTGCCTACTGTTTGCTGCGCCGTACACAGGACGCGCGGCTCGGTAGCCATTCTTTTGAACAGGCTGCGAATACCCTGAATATCGGCGTCGGAGTCCTCGGCATCGATCACGCGGCCATCGCGTACAACGTTGTCCACGATAATCAGGCTGCCCTTACGTGATAGCCGGAGCGCCCATTCGAAATATTGCAGGTTGTTGCATTTGTCGGCGTCGATAAAAGTCAGATCGAAAGCCTCCAAGCCCTCGGCGGCCAGCTCCGGCAGCAGCTCGAGGGCATTGCCTTCGCGGACTTCAACCATATTTTCAAGTCCGGCGTTGGCGATATTGTCGCTCGCAACCTGCGCGTGTTTGGGATCAAACTCCATGGTGATGAGGCGTCCATCGCCAGGCAGGGCACGCGCCATCCAAATGGTGCTGTACCCGCCGAGGGTACCGATTTCAAGGATGTTTCTCGCATTCACGAGGAGAGCCAGCATTTGGAGCAGCTTTCCCTGGCTGGGTGTAACGCTGATCGCCGGCAATTCCGCTTCGGCGCAGGCTGCGAGCGCAGCATCAAGGGCAAGGTCAGAAGGCACGACCTGCTGGTTGATATAGTCATCCACGGCAGTCCACAGTTTCTGGGTCATAGTCTTTTCTCGATTCAAATCGGCAGACGGAGATACAATTCTTTGCGCTCGAAGGCCACGCCTGCCAGCGCAATGAGCATGGGAAAACATTCGAGCGTGTAGCGCGGCTCGGGAGCTTCAATGGTCAGGAGCAGCGCACAACGCAACAGGATAAAGAGCAGCATGGCTCCGGCAAAACGGGGCCAACGGTAAAGGCCAATCAAGGCCGCGACAATATACGCAAAATTCAGCGCGGCATAGGCAATAGCAAATTCAGTCTCGGCGTGGTGTTTGGAATACTCCCACCAGCGCA
>NZ_DASQIX010000080.1:0-40515 GCF_035631355.1 Alloacidobacterium sp. | reverse complement strand
GATTTGTCACAAACAAGCAACAAATTGCAAAAAGTTGTGAACTCAGGCCAGGTAAGGAGGATAGGATATTCTTGCTTGCGGGCAGCGAAGTGCATTTTGTCCGCTGACAAGGAGTATTGATGAGCTATTTACCGAAGGTTGTGTTGCTGGCCGCTGCTGCAAGCCTGAGCGCTATGCCGATGCTGGCGCAGAAGGCCCCCAAACAGGTGAAGGTCGATCTGAAGACTGCGGACGGCAAAGATGCGGGCACGGCGGTGTTGTCGCAGAAGAAATCTGCGGTAGAGATCAGGATCGCGCTTCAGAATCTGCCGCCGGGCGAGCACGCCATTCATATCCACCAGAACGCCAAGTGTGACCCACCTGACTTCAAGTCTGCTGGCGGACACTTCAATCCGGCGGGTAAGAAGCATGGCATCAAGAACCCAGACGGGCATCACAATGGCGACCTGCCGCTGAACCTTATCGCTGGCGCGGATGGCACGGTAAAGAAGAGCTTCTTTGCGCCGGATATCACGCTCGATCCGAGTGCGCCAAATTCGGTCTTTGCCAACGGTGGAACTTCGATTGTCGTGCATGAGAAAGCCGATGACATGATGAGCGATCCGGCCGGGAACGCAGGCGCCCGCATTGCCTGTGGAGTGATTACTCCGCCTTCGATGTAACTCAGCGGTGGCCCAGTTCTTTTGACATGGTGATGAAGTGCGCGGGCCGGGTGAAGCGCTGTCCGGCCTCAAGCGCAACGTCTTCTGTCCCCGTGATCTCATAGCCGAATTTCCCGTAGATAACAGGAAGCTCTTCGCGCAGGTTTACGACGCGGAGGTCCATGAAGCGACAGCCTGATTCGCGGGCAAATTCCTCGGCCGCCGTAGTCAGGCGTGAGCCGATACCGGAGCGCTGGCGCGCGGGATTCGTTGATAACAGACCAAGATATGCGCGCTCTCCGCGCAGTTCGACGTAGACGCTGCCTTGGATTTCGCCGTTTTCTTCGAGCACCATAAAGCGGCCCTTTTTAGAGAGGCGCTGGACTTCGTCGAGCGTGATGCGGTCGCCTGCTTTGAAGAAAAGCTCGACGGAAAATGCCTGGTTGATAATCTGCGCAATTGCAGGCAGATCGGCTGAATCGGCGAAGCGAAGTTCCATGTTTTCAGTATCGCAGATGGAAAATGGCGGCATGTTTCCTTGTCCGGCAGTGGACAGCCGAGTTCGTTTCCGGACGATGGAGGGCGGCAAAAAGCCGAGTATTTTATGTAAGACGCTGTAAATAAAAGCCGTCAGTAAAGTTTTCAGGCGCCCGCACTGGACGAAGAATTGCTGCAAAATATATCGGAGGTTCGGACCGATGGAGACCCTGCTGCAAGATCTGCGCTATGCGGCGCGTCAATTACGGAAGCATCCCGCATTTACGCTGACGGCAATTCTGACGCTGGCATTGGGTATTGGAGCAAATACGGCCATCTTCACCGTGGTCCAGTCGGTCCTTCTGGCTCCTTTGCCATACACCGATGCCAGCCGGATTATGGCGCTCGACACGCACTTTACAGACAAAGGACGCATACACCCTCGCGTGACCGGACCGGATGCCGTGGATGTGCGCTCGCAGGCGCACAGTCTGGAAGCGGTAAGCCTGTACAACGAAGGCTTGCAGGGTGTGCAGTTACATGATCATGCTGTATTCACCCCGGTAACGATCATCGATGCAAGCTTTGCTCGTGTTTTTGGCCTTGTACCCATCGCCGGCCGCACATTTACCGAACAGGAGATTGGCCGCGCGGCTCTGGTGAGCGAACGGTTTGCGCGCGACCAGTTCGGCAGCGCAGAAGTGGCACTAGGACAGACCGTAAACTTCGAAAATGAGCCCCTGCAGATTACCGGGGTTCTGCCATCGTCCTTTGATTTTCCTGACAAGACGCAGGTATGGGTGACCTATCCATTTCATCCGGAGGCCGAAGATCGCACTTCCTACAATTACAAAGCTGTGGCCAAGCTGCGGGCCGGCGTTTCTGTAGATGCCGCAAGGTCGGAATTGGCGACGCTGTCACAGCATCTGACTGCGGCCTATCCGGGGTCCAACAAGAACAAGCAGGTGACGGTGGTACCGCTCCAGGACGAATTGACTGGCGCGGTACGTCCCATGCTGCTGCTTTTGCTGGCGGCAGTCGCAATGATTCTTCTGATTGCCTGTGTCAATGTCACACATCTGATGCTGGCGCGCTCCATTGACCGGCAGCGTGAACTGGCAGTGCGCACGGCTCTGGGCTCTTCGCGCTCGAAGCTGCGGCAGCTTGTTCTTGCAGAAAGTTTGTTGATTTCGCTGACTGGCGGCGTGTTGGGAATCCTGCTGGCGGTTCCAGTCCTTCGCGTGTTGCTGGCGATGGCGCCTGCCGATCTGCCGCGCGCGGCGGAAATTCATCTAAATGGATGGGTGTTGGCGTTTACGCTGGCGCTTTCTTTGCTGACAACTGTCCTGTCTTCTCTCTTCCCCGCACGAAAAGCGTCAAAGACTGATCCCGCAGAGGCGCTGAAGGTAGATAGTTCGCGCGGCATTACAGCAAAGAGCGCTCCTGTTCTGCGCAACAGCCTTGTGGTGGCTGAGGTTGCCGCAACGTTTCTCCTGGCAGTGGGCGCGGCCCTACTACTGAGAACAATGATGACGCTGATGGATCGCGATCTCGGCTATCAGCCAGGAAATCTGCTGGTGGTCAACGCCGAAGCGCCGGGGTTTGACCTGAAATCAGGACAGGAGGTGGCACGAAAATATGAGGACATCTTTGCGCAGTTGAAGGTCTTGCCCGGTGTAGAGAGTGCAGCCGGTATCTTTGGGCTTCCGGAATTCGCTATTGGATCAAATGGCGGATACAGTGTGAAGGGTGTTCCAACAGATAACTACCACATGCCCTGGTCTGATTTCAGTGTTGTCACGCCTGGATATTTCACGACGATGAAGATTCCTCTGCTGCGCGGGCGTGACTTCAGCGTGGGGGACAAATTCGATGGACAGTTAGTTGCAATCATCAGCGAGTCTGTGGCGAAGCAGAGCTTTGGTAATGCCGATCCGATTGGCAAGCAGATTCAGCTTGGCCTTGACCTTGAAAGTATGAGCAAGTGGATCACGATTATTGGCGTAGCAGGAGATGTACGGCAAGACTCGCCCGCCTCGCAGCCAGGCCCGAATATTTACATGCCCATGGCACAACATCCCTCACGCGCGCCGGACATCAATATCGTTCTGCGGACAAAAGTTCCGCCGCTTGCGCTGATGAACACTGTCCAGGCAAAAATACAGCAGATCAATCCGCAGATTGCGATGCACTTCACCACGATGGATGCGATGGTCGGCGAATCGATTGCCGCAGAGCGCTTCCGCTCAGTGCTGATCGCTTCGTTTGCCGGAGTTGCCCTGCTGCTGGCCATGCTTGGTGTTTACGGAACGATGGCGTATTCCGTCGCGCAACGCACCTTCGAAATCGGCGTACGCATGGCTTTCGGCGCCGAGAAGAAGGCGATTCTGCGGATGGTCATCGTTCATGCGGCGAAGCTGGCCTGCTGGGGTATCGGGCTTGGCCTGGTTTTGAGCTTTGCCCTGACGCGGCTGATGACCAGCATGTTGGTTGGTGTTCGGGCGATCGATCCTTTGAGTCTGGCGGTTGCTACAGCACTGCTGTTGACTACGGCTGCGGTCGCGGCGCTGGCTCCTGCGTGGCGGGCGGCACAGGTTGATCCGATGGCGGCGCTGCGGGCCGAGTAGATTCGTGGGGCGCGCCGGTGTTGCGATGGCTGGCCTTGATCTGCTTGTAGATTTCGAGCTCGCGGTTGGCGTCTGCGGTCCGGCCGGCGCGGCGGTAGGCGGCCTGCAACTGGTAATGGATGTAGTCGGATGAGGGGTCGAGCTTCGCTGCGGTTTCGAGATGCGGGATGGCTTCATCTACCTTGCCGTCTTCGAGGAGCACTTTTCCCATTTGATACTGGGCCTGCGCGTGATCAGGTTTTTCCGCAATGACCGTCCGCAGCAGCGACAGGGCTTCATCCTTCTGTGAAGTCTCCAGCAAGGCGAAGGCCAGGTAGTATTGCGCGTCCACATCCTGCGGATTCAGCTTGAGCTCGGCGCGCAGCTCGGGGATGGCGTCGGCAGGGCGATCGAAGTGGACCAGCGCGGCTCCGGCCTCGAAGTTGGCGCGGGGCATCGTCGGGTTCTCTTCGGCCAGCTTTTTGAAGCAAGGGACGGCGTGCTCGTAGTTCTCTGTCGTGTTGTAGAGTTGGCAGACCAACATGCGCACGTCGGGCGTGAGGTCGCGCGCGGCGAGGTTGTCGATGATTGAGTTCGCCTGCATGTCCTGGCCCGTGCGGGCGAGCGAAAAGGACCAGGCGTAAGCGGAGCGCGTGTCGTGCATGGCTGTGTCCGGGATGATGGAGAAATTCTTTGCCGCGTCAGCGAACTTTTCCATGCTGAAGAAGGACATAGCCAGCATCAGGCGTGAGCGCTGATCGTTCGCGTCATGAGTCACGACGGCTGTCAGGGCGCGCACGCTTTCCGGATAATCCTGCAGGAGAAATGCGGCGGTGCCGAGATTGCGCATAACGCCGGGAGTAGCCGCGTCCCATTTTTCAGCCTGCTGGAAGTGGGTAAGCGCCTGTTGATACTCCTTCTGACGGGCCTCGGCTGTGCCCCAGTCGTTGAATCCGTTGCTCAGGACTTCGCGGAGCTGCTGTTCCCGGTGATTGAGTTGCTGGCTCTGGGCTGGAGCCAGGTGCGGCTGCTTAAGGGCCTCCGTTGTGGCCGTCATCTGCTGGCCTGCGGCCTCGGTGAGTTTTTCAGCTGCGGCGATGACCTGGCCCGGGTCGCCGGATTGCCGGGCTGATTGTTCTGAATCGATGAGCTGCTGGAGCTGCTGTGTTGCCGCATCCGGCGTCTGGGCTGAAAGGGTGAAGCAGAGGAGAATCCCAGCCACCCCCCATGTGCCTAAGTCTTTGAAAACGCTCATCGAATGGAGAAAATCACGGTAAAGTATTCATGCTGCGCCGGTTACCGGTAAAGTATCTGGAATCAATAGGTTCTTTATACGCTAAAAACGGCAGTCGCCAGAAATCATCCTATTTATATTCTAGCGATTTCAACCAGAAAACAGCTCAAGTTGGCCAAAGTTTTTTGCCTTTAGAATGAGTGAGTTATAAGACAAATTGAGGTTTGGGGGCTTGACAATAATAAGCCAGGGGCTAAGGCCAGTGCTTCTACTTGGGTCGGGTCTTGCTCTCAAGACTCTTCTCTTATCATGCGGATCTTCGACTGTGCGAGACGCTCCCGCTTTAGGGTCGCAGACCTGGGATGGTTCAGTCGGAAACCCAGGTCTGCCCGAGACCTGGATTTCTGACTCTCGTGTCTTGCAGCTTGTTGTCTAGGTGATTTGGGCTTTACAGCCAGGATGGCCGCATTCGCAAGCTATGTCTGCTGTGTCCTTGTGACCCTCGCAATATGCACTGCAATATTTCTCCGTGGTCATGCAGGTACAGGCTGGATGAGCACATTTTTTGGCATCTGACATTTGGGGATTCTCCTCGAGTCTAATTTCGACGTACGGAGACTAGGATGCTGCCAGGATGGCGGCTTGTTGTTGCTTGCTTTTTCAGCCCTCGGCAAGCTCAGGGCAGTCATTTAGACGCGAACAACATCGCCTAAGATGGGGCACTCGTTTTCGTGCTACTGCTAACCCCAAAAACAGATCCTTCGCTCCGCTCAGGAAGACATTGTATGAAAAAGGAAAACGGCAGGTCCCAAAAGGAACCTGCCGCAGTGAGACGCTCTCCCAGCAAGAGCGATGGTTAGAAGTTGAAGTGCAGACCGTACTGGAGCTGGCGCGCTGGAGTGCCGAGCAGGCTGGTGGACGTGCCGAATCCAGGTGTCAGATCCTGCGCGGAGACAATGTTGTTTGTCGCGCTGCAGGGGTTATAGAGCGAGTGGCCCGTGTTCGGGTCGGTCCCAGCCGCTGCGCCGCAGTTCACTGACGCGATCGGGCTCTGCGATGCCGGGGCGAAGTTGGGGTGGTTGAAGAGGTTGAAGAAGTCCAGGTTGAACTGGATGGTCATCTTCTCGCGAACGGCCCAGTTCTTACGAACCGAGAAGTCGGTGTTGTTGAAGTTGGGTCCGCCGCAGAAGCCGCGCGGCTCGACGTTACTGGGCAGAGTGCCGAGAGCATAGCCGACCAGCGTGAAGGCCCCGCCGTTAGCGACCTGGTTTGAGTTCCTGCCTGAGTTGCAGCTCTGCCCGGTAAGGAGCGGACGCTGCGGCGAGGTGAAGCCGGTCTCAGCCAGCGCGCCGTTCTGGTTGAGCTGGCTGGTTGCACCGGCCACCAGATTGGCTTCATGCGCACCCTGGTAGATGGTGAAGTTGTTGCCGTTCTGCGCAGCGATGATGGCACTGGTTTCCCATCCACCAAGCGTGCTGCGCTCCAGCAGGTTCGCGCCTTGCAGTTTGGGCAGGTAGTAGGTCGCGTTGGCGACGAACATGTTCGGACGGCTTACGTCTGAAGTGCCATAGTCGAGACGCGAATCCGGGTAGTAGGTGCGAGCGTTCTGGCCCATGCCGCCCGAGGAGTCGTCGATAAGAACGTCAGCCAGAGTGTGCGACCAGGTGTAGGCGGCGCCCCAGTTGAGGTTGTTGCCGATGCGGCTCTTCACACTCATCTGGAGACCGTTGTAGTTGGAGGCGCCGTTGTGCGCCCAGTAGACAAGCGTTCCGTTGTTGCCGCCCGCCGGGTAGGGACGCAGATTGTTGGTAGCGCCGCCGCTGTTGGCGAAGGTTGCTGCCAGCCAGTTCTGCGGTGCGATGCCGTTGACGTCATACACGTCGGTCAGGTGAATGCCGCGGTTGCCCACGTATCCAAGCTGGAATGTGGTGTTGGCGCCGATGGCCTGCTCCACGGTGAAGTTCCATTGCCAGGAGTTAGGAAGGATCGCGCTCGGGTCTTCGCCGCCGGAGGGCTGCGCTGTTCCCGACAGGCTGGAAGGCGTGCCGCCGTGCAGGGTGCGCGGATAGTTGCTGGTGGTGAGGGCGAACGGTGCATTGGCCACCAGTGTGTAACGCGAGACGCGCTCACGCTGATAGAACTGGCCCGCTCCGGCGCGGATGACGGTCTTGCTCTCGCCGGTCGGATCCCAGATGACGCCGACGCGGGGAGCGATGTTGTGATAGCCATTCTTTACGAGCGAGCGATTCGGTCCAGGCGTACCGCTGGAGAAGTTGGTACCGAACTGCTTGTTGGCAGCACCGCAGGGATCTGTACCGGGAGCCACCCAGAGGCCGTTGCAGGCATCGGAAGCGGGCTTCGAGGGATCGTACAGCGAGGGCTGGAAGCTGGTGATCTGGTCGTTGGGTTGGAAGGGCTGGAGCAGGAGCGAGTAACGCGCGCCGTAGCTGAGCGTGAGGCGTGGCGTCATCTTCCAGGTGTCGCCTGCGTAGAACTCATAGTCACGCCAGCGGAGCTGAGCGCGGATGTTGGTTGAAGTCTCGCCGATGTTGAAGGTGTTGCCGGTCAGCTCCAGGTTGGCGAGGCTGTCGTTCGTGTCTACGCCGCCGCTGGCTGTGGCTACTGAGCCAATTGTGGGGCGCTCTCCGGTGGCGCTGTTCACATCTTCATTCTTGCCATTGTAGCCAAGGAATGCGCCGAATTTGAGCTGGTGCTGGCCCTTGATCCAGGAGACATCGTCACGGAAGCTGTAGATGTCGAGCTGGTTCTGCCATGGAGCCTGCATCGAGGTAGTGCCGCCATAGGCTCCGAAGTTGACCGACGGAACGCCCTGCGAAGCGTGCTTCAGCGATTCAGGATAGAGGGTCGGAATGGCCGCCGAAACCTGCGCGAGTAGTCCGGGGTTTGTGCCGCCCGCGGTGATGTCGATGCGGTTGTTGGAGTAGTTGAAGGCGGCGTCGTTGACCAAAGAGCTGTTCAGGGTCGTCGTCCAGTGAGCGGTGATGGACTTGGACGGCTGCGCCCAGTTGCTGTTCAGTGCCGGATAGACGGTGTCGCCCCAGTAGCCGGCGTTGAAGGCCGGGTTTGACCAGGTGTCCTGCGTATAGCGGCCCATGATGTGATTCTTTTGGTTCAAGTCGTAGTCGGCGCGCGCATTTTCTTCGCGCCAGAACAGACCGGTCGGCAGCGATGCAGACCAGTTCTGGCCATTGGAGTTCAGCGCTCCGTTCTGCGTAGTGGGCAGCGGGAGCATCTGCATCATGGTTGCGGTGGCAGGATCAACTGAGTTCAGCGTGTGCGGACCGGCGAGATCGGAAGCGGGTACATGGCTGAAGTCAGGGAAGTTTGCAGTGTTGCAGCCCAGGGTTGAGAAATCTCCGGCACGCTCGGCGGTGGTGGGAACGCAGGCGCTGACCTGACGGCCCTTGATTTCATGGTTCCACTCCTGGCTCCAGAAGCCGAAGAGTTTGTTCTTGATGATGGGTCCACCAATGGAGTAGCCCCAGTCATTACGACGCTCCTTGTCTTTGCCGTTGAGCGGCAAGCCCTGACCTGCATTTGGTGCGGAGAAAAAGGTATAGGCGTCGAGCGAGTTGTTGCGGCCATTATAGAAGGCGCTGCCGTGGAACTGGTTGCTGCCGCTGCGGGTGACGATGCTGATGATGCCGCCGGAAGCCTGGCCATACTCGGGGCCGTAGCTGTTGAGCAGCATCTTGAATTCGGCGATGGCTTCATTCGAGGGGTAGATCAGAATGGTGCGGTTGGAGCCCACGTCGTTGTTGCCAACGCCGTCCACCAGAAAGAGATTGTTGGTGGTGGGATTGCCGTTGATCGACATGTCCACACCGCCGGTGAGGCCCTTGCCGGTGTTAACGAAGTTGTTTGCGGCGGAGACGCCGGGCTGCAACTGGGTCAATTCCACGAAGTTGCGGCCATTGAGCGGCAGTTCCTTGACCTGCTGGCTATCAACGACAGCGCCGAGTGCTGCGCTATCTGTCTGCACCTGGATGGCGTTGGCCTGAACAGTGACAGACTGGCTGACGCTGCCGAGCTTAAGCTGGGCGTTGACGGCGGTGGTGGTGGCGACGTGCACGACCGCGCCCTTGGTGATAAAGTCTTCGAACCCGTTGGCCTTCACTTCGACCAGGTAGGTGGATTCCGGGAGCTCGGCGAGTGTGTAGCCGCCTTGCGCATCAGTGGTGACGGTGTAGACCTTATTGGTTGCCGTATTGGTGATGATTACGGTTGCGCCGGGAACTGCCGCGCCGGTGGAATCGGTGACTGTGCCGGTAATGGCGCCAGTGATCTTCTGTGCCTGCGCGGGTCGCCATGGCATAAGCGCCGCGACAAGCGCAAAGAGCACGAGAAAAACTCGTGTGCGTCTCATTTGAATTTGCCTCCTGATTTGCTGCAAAAGTTGCCCAGCCCGGGTTTGGGAAGGCATACAATTGAAGTTGTAAGCCTGTCTATACGTGCAGACAGACTTTTGTTATTAGTTTATATATAAGCCGAGTCTTAAAAATCATGAATAAAATTTGATATTGCTCAGAAGAAACCCTTTAGTAAACGGTTTGAGCTTGCCTATGGCGGTGGAATTTTCCGCGCAGAACTATTAGGCGCGCTGAAGAATTGGATTGTCAAGTGAGTCAACATCCATCCGTCCAGTCATGCTCTTATAAAGAACAGCTAGATCTCTCCTAAATATATGGAATCGTTTTATTTAACCGGATATTTAAGATTATAAAATAATTTGCCTCGGTTGTGTCAGTCAGGCCCCTTGAGGCAGCCAAACTGACCTTTTCTACTCATTGAAGGGTTTTGGAAAATACGATACTGGTTCTACTCAAACGTTTGATTTTAATTATGCTGAACCTTCTACCGATGCCCATCCCCACAAGTATCCATGAATAGTGCAAAGTATCAAACAGGCGCCTGATCGACCCCATCAGCCATTTCCTCATGGCATGCCTGTCTACACAGAAGATTCCGTTAGATGGTGGTGGATATCTGGCATGGATTTTCATCCATGAAATAGTTTCATTTGATGGGTCGAATCTTGTCCGGGCTGACAATTCCGGAGCCTTCGAGGACAGAGTAGAAATGATCGGCAGCCAGGTTGGAGAGTTTCTCAACTGTACCGGAAGGCCAGCGGATCTCGGCTGAATCGATCTTGGTCGCGCCTGCGAGACCGAAGTGCAGGCGCAGATCATTTTGCGAGAGATAGCTGCCACCGCTGCGGACTTCGTCAGTCTGCGTCATTCCTTCGGCGGTGAGGGTGATGCGGGCGCCGATGGCGAGCCGGTTGCTCTTGGTTCCGGCCAACTCGAAACTGACCCAGTGGTTTCCATGGATGCCTTCGTTGCGGAGAACCATGGGCGGTCCGTCGATGTCGGAGACGATCACGTCCATGTTGCCGTTATTGAAGAGATCGGCGACGGCGAGGCCGCGGCTTACGCGTGGTTCTATCAGAGCGGGCCCGGCCTGCTGACTGGCGTCACAGAATGTGCCATCGCGCTGGTTCATGAAGAGGCTCTTGGGCTGACGGTAGCGTGCGCCTGAGGGCAGTGAATCCACCTGGGGATAGACCTGTCCATTGACGGCGATGAGGTCTTCCCATCCGTCGTTGTCGAGATCGATGAACGCGTCGCCCCACTTGATCCAGGGTAACGAAGGCAGGCCGACTCCGGCGTCATAGGAGACTTCGCGGAAGTTGTAGTTACCGAGGTTCTCGTAGAGCGCGCTGTTTTCATCAGCGAAGTTGGTGACGTAGATGGAGAAGCGTCCGGTGTGGTTGTAGTCGCCGATGGCCACGCCCATGGAGCCCTGCTCGGAGCCGTCATTGCTGACGGCGGTGCCAGATTCAAGACCGATCTCAGTGAACTTGCCGTTGCCGTCATTCTTGTAGAGATAATTCGGCGTCGAGTCGTCGGCGACGTAGATGTCGGGGCGTCCGGTATTGTTGAAGTCTGACCATGTGACTCCGAGGCCATAGTAGCCGTCGGGATCGCTGACGCCTGCGGACTTTGAGACATCGGTGAAAGTGCCATTGCCATTGTTGTGGAATAGGGCGTCGCCCGCGCCTTTGAGCCCACGCGGACCGCACTGCACGTCGATGCCGCGATATTTGCATGTGGGTTTGCTGCCGAAACCGGGCAGATCGGTGAGCTTGAAGTCGACATAATTTGTAACCATGAGGTCTACAAATCCGTCGCCGTCATAGTCGCCGAAGGCTGCGCCGGTAGACCAGCGTCCGTCGGCCACACCGGCCTGCTTGGTTACATCGGTGAAGGTGCCGTTGCCATTGTTCTTGTAAAGGACGTTGCCACCGAGGCAGGTGACATAGATGTCAGGCCAGCCGTCGTTGTTGTAATCGCCGACGGCCCCGCCCATGGCGAAGCAGGGTGTTGCGATGCCGGCTTTGTCGGTCACGTCGGTGAAGGTGCCGTCGTGGTTGTTGTGATAAAGAGCGCCGCGGGCCTTCTCGCCTTTGAGGGCCATATCGACAGTGGGCGCGTTGGTGAAGTAGATGTCAGGCCAGCCGTCGCGGTCGTAGTCGATGATGAGGACGCCGCCGCTCATGGATTCAACGATGTACTTCTTTTCCGGCGCGGAGAGGTGTGTGAAATTGATGCCGGATTTCTTGGTGATATCAACAAGCTGTGGAACGACGCGGTCTTTGCAGACGCGCGATTTAACGCCTGGAGGCGGAGGTGCTGCGGGGCTGTGTGCCTGAGCGAATGCCTGGAGGGCGATGAGAAGAAAGGCCGGAAGCTTGCGCGCGGCGCTCATGAAGCGGGATTGCTTTGATCTTTGTATTCCGGAGAAAAAAGTTGCGATGGGGCTTAGCTCGATGGGCACCTGAAAATCCTGCTGCTGTTTGAGTGGGCGAAATTCATTGTAGCGTGATCGAGCCGGGCTTCGCAGTCTGATAGCTGCACTCATCAGGACGCAACAGTGATTGGTTACAATTCAGTCTCTTGAAAAAGGTACAAACACTCTTGCGTTGAAAGGTGTGTATGAAGTCCGAACACTGTCAGAACGTCATTATTGGAAGCGGCGAAGGCGGGAAATATCTTGCCTGGCATCTCGCGCAATCAGGCGAACCAACGATGGTTATTGAGAGGCGTTGGATTGGTGGTTCGTGTCCGAATATAAACTGCCTGCCCACCAAGAATGAGATCTGGAGCGCGAAGGTCGCCAATCTCACCGTCCATGCCAAGGAATTCGGCGCAAATACTGGGCATGTTTCGATTGACATGGAGACGGTTCGCAGGCGGAAGCGCGAA
Source organism: Alloacidobacterium sp. (assembly GCF_035631355.1). Taxonomy (NCBI): domain Bacteria; kingdom Pseudomonadati; phylum Acidobacteriota; class Terriglobia; order Terriglobales; family Acidobacteriaceae; genus Alloacidobacterium; species Alloacidobacterium sp. Next base: position 28,271 of record NZ_DASQIX010000080.1, on the reverse strand, counting down.
ATGGTTGAGGGATTGATCGCGATACACCTGAACAAATATAAGGCGACTGGCGCGCAGCTCGTGATGGGTGAAGCAAAATTCACCGGTCCCAGGACGCTTGCGGTCAGCCTCAACGACGGCGGCCAAAGAATGATTGTCGCCGATCGCATCTTCCTCAACCTCGGTACACATGCTTCCATTCCTGCCATTCCGGGGCTGCGGGAGTGTCAACCCCTCACGCACATCGAAGTGCTTGAGCTGGACCGTCTGCCCGAACATCTGGTTGTCATCGGAGGCGGCTATGTCGGGTTAGAGTTCGCCCAGGCGTATCGCCGTTTTGGCAGCAAAGTGACCATCCTTCAACGCGGCCCACAACTTCTCGCCGATGAGGATCCCGATGTAGCCGAAGAGGTACAGCGACTATTTGCCGCAGAAGGAGTCGAGGTCGCAACCTCAGCTGAAGTCGTCAGCGTGACCGGCCGCTCCGGAAGCGAAGTCAAACTCGTCGTGAGAACCTCTCAAGGCGAGAGGACGATTGCCGGTAGTGATGTTCTTGTCGCCACCGGGCGCACTCCAAATACATCAAAAATCGGGCTGGAACTGGCGGGTATTCAACTCGACGAAGCGGGATGGGTGCGAGTGAACGACCGTCTGGAGACGACTGCTCCTGATGTATGGGCAATTGGCGAATGTGCAGGCAGTCCGCAGTTTACGCACGCCTCATTGGACGATTTTCGAATCATTCGAGACAATCTCGTCGGAGGCAATCGGTCCACCCGCAACAGGCTGATGCCTTCTTGCTTATTTACCGATCCGCAGGTAGCGCAGATTGGCCTTACCGAACGCGAAGCGCAGCGCCAGGGCATTGCTGTTCAAGTAGCCAAAATTCCCATGGCCGCCGTTTTGCGTACACGCACGATCAGCGAGATGCAGGGATTTATGAAGGCGCTCATCGCTCCTGATGATGGGCGCATTCTCGGCTTCACGATGGTTGGCGCAGAAGCTGGAGAGGTGATGGCGGTTGTCCAGATGGCGATGCATGCCGGACTTCCGTACGCCGCGCTGCGTGATGCCGTGCTGGCGCACCCAACGATGGCGGAAGGACTGAATGTTCTTTTCTCCAGCGTTAAGCAGACGAACTCCGGTGAAGTGCACCCCAAGATAACGACCACGCACTGGCCGGGGACTTCAATTCATCGTGTCGAAGCTGACGGCGTAAATGTTTTCTATCGTGAAGCTGGCCCGGAAAATGCTCCTGTGGTGCTTTTGCTGCACGGTTTCCCGGCATCATCCTTTCAATACAGAGAATTGATTCCACGGCTTGCTGATCGTTATCGGGTCATCGCACCCGACCTGCCGGGTTTTGGCTTTACTGAGGTTCCTGAGCAGCGCCGCTATGAATACTCCTTCGACGCGCTGGCGCGCACGATTGAGGCTTTTACCGACACGCTTGGTCTCACCCGGTATGTGCTGTATGTTTTCGACTACGGTGCTCCGACAGGTTTCCGCCTGGCGATGGCTCATCCGGAGCGTGTAACGGCCATCGTTTCGCAAAACGGAAATGCGTACGAAGAAGGACTCGGGGACGCATGGGCCCCGATTCGGCGTTACTGGAGCGAGCCGACGCCTGACAACCGAGAGGCGATTCGCAAGGGACTCAACAGTGAGGGCATGCGCAGGGAATACGCGTCGGGCATCTCCGATCCAAGTGGCATGGCGCCGGAAGGATATACGCTGGACGCAGCGCTCATGGCCAGGCCAGGCAACACAGATATTCAGTTGGACCTGTTTCTCGATTATGCGAACAACGTGAAGCTCTACCCAGCTTTTCACCAGTACTTCAGAAAGTGGACGCCCCCGATGCTCGCGATCTGGGGAAGGAATGATCCTTACTTCATACCTGCTGGAGCAGAGGCATTTCGCCGCGATAACCCCAATGCGACGGTGCAATTTCTCGACACAGGGCACTTCGCATTGGAGACGCATATCGATGATATTGCCCTCGCTATGAGACAGTTTCTTGCGAAGGTTAACGGACCCACAGGGCCGGTTTCCAGACAATAGAAATTCATCTGAGGAAGAACCCGGATGGCGCGCACAGCATGGCTGGTTGAGGAACCCAATGGGGCTTTTGTAGAGTCAGGCATAGCTTCACCCGTACCTAAGGCAAAAGATGTCCTGGTCAGGATATGGGCAAGCGGAGTTAACCCTCTCGACACCAAGATACGTGCAGGAAAAGCAGCGCACGCGCGGCAGCCGCTACCTGCTGTGCTTGGTCTCGATATGGCAGGCGTCGTCGAAGAGGTCAGTTCCGGCGTTACGGCATTTAAGCCGGGAGATGAAGTATTTGGCATGGTGGGCGGCGTGGGCGGCCTGCAAGGCACGCTCGCGGAGTACATCATTGCCGATGCCGACCTGCTGGCGCACAAACCGAAGAGTCTATCAATGCGGCAGGCGGCTGCGCTTCCACTGAGCATCATTACCGCATGGGAAGGACTGGTGGACCGGGCGAAGGTGCGTGAAGGCCAGACCGTGCTGATTCATGCAGGCGCGGGTGGAGTAGGCTATGTTGCGATTCAGATTGCACTCGCATTTGGGGCGAAGGTCTTCGCTACCGTCTCACCGGTAAAGAAAAGGTTTGTGGAAGACCTTCACGCTACGCCTATCAACTATCGTTCTTCTCCGGTCGAAGAATATGTGGCGGCGTTCACCGGGGGAACAGGTTTCGACATAGTTTATGACACAGTAGGAGGCGCAACCCTAGATGCGTCATTCGCAGCCGTAAAACGGTACACCGGCCATGTCGTAAGCTGTCTCGGGTGGGGCTCGCACTCACTTGCGCCGCTCTCGTTTCGCGGTGCGACTTATTCAGGCGTATTTACCCTGCTCCCGCTGCACACAGGTGAAAATCGAGCTCATCACGGCGCAATCCTGTCTCAGGCTGCCTCACTGGCCGATGAGGGACAGCTGAAGCCGCTTCTTAACGACAGACGTTTTTCACCCGCAGACATTGCTGATGCATATTCTCAGGTTGAAGTTGGCTCCTTGGGAAAGGTAGTCGTGGAATTTCTCGCATGACTCTGTTGATGCTCTGGTTCTGGTATAGTGGAGGCGGCAAATCAGGTTGCAGCCCGTCCGCGGAAAGGGACCATCCCTCCTGAAGCATTTCCAAGCACCGAACATAACTTCTCTTTGCCCGAGACAGCGGACACCGGGCCATAAAAGGAGAAGACTATGTCTCGTACGCTGCCGCAAAAATCCAACCTTGAACATCTAAGAAAACAAGCCAAGGCGCTGCTCCACACCATGCCGCAAGGCAAGCTCGCCGATGCGCAACATGCGTTGGCCAATGAGTATGGCTTCGCTACCTGGGCGGAGCTGAAATCGCACGTCATCACGCAGGGACTCAGCCCAGCAGAGGCGTTGAAGGCCGCCGTATGCGACAGCGACGCGCATCGCGTCCGCCAGCTTCTCGAAAGCCATCCGGAATTGCGTGCAAAGATCAACGAACCATTGGCTGACTATGGCTTCGGCCAACAGGCCCTGTATGCCGCCGTGCAGCGCGGCGACCGCGCGACCATAGACGTGCTGCTAAATGCAGGAGCCGACATCCGCAAGCGAACTGACTGGTGGGCGGGGGGATTTGGCGTGCTCGACGATTGCGATCCGGGAATGGTGGATTTTCTCGTCGAACGCGGCGCGGTCATAGATGCGCACGCCGCGGCCCGGTTGGGGATGATGACAAAACTGGCCGAGCTCGTCACGACGGACCCGTCCATTGTGCACGCAAAGGGTGGAGACGGGCAGACCCCGCTGCACTTCGCCTCCACCGTCGAGATTGCGAAGTTCCTGCTCGACCACGGTGCTGACATCAACGCGCTCGACGTGGACCACGAATCGACCCCGGCTCAGTACATGTTGCGAGTGGAGCAGAAGCGGCACTATCCGCACGACCGCCAGGATGTGGCCCGCTATCTTGTCACGCGGGGATGCAGGACCGACATCCTTATGGCGGCAGCGCTGGACGATGCGGACCTTGTGCGACGCCATCTGGACAACGACCCAGCCTGCATCCGGATGAGCGTGTCGGAAGAATGGTTTCCGAAACGCAATCCGCGCGCAGGTGGCACGATCTATATCTGGCAGTTGGGATGGCACCGCACTGCGCATACAGTGGCGCGGGATTTTGGACACGAAGATGTCTTTCAACTACTGATGGAGCGCACGCCGGAGGAACTGAAACTGGCGCTGGCGTGCGAATTGGGCGATGAAGCGGTGTTTCAGAAATTTCTTGCTAAAAATCCGGATGCCGCCAGGTCGCTGTCTGAAGACGAGAAGCGAAAGCTGCCCAATGCCGCGCAGAACAACAACACAAAGGCGGTGCGCCTGATGCTGGAGGCGGGCTGGCCGGTGAATACGCCCGGAGATGCGGGCGCGACGGCGCTGCACTGGGCCGGGTTCCATGGCAATGCCGGAATGGCGCGCGAGATTCTGCGCTTTCATCCGAATCTGGAATTGAAATCGCGCGACTATGCCGGGACCGCGCTTTCATGGACAATCTACGGCTCCGGAAATGGCTGGCATCGAGACACAGGAGATTACGTAAGGGTGGTTAGCGCGCTTCTGGTGGCTGGGGCGACTGTGCCACCACATGCCGTAGAACTGGAGCCTAGCGATGCCGTGCTGGAGATGCTGCCATGAATACAAATCGACGCCCTATTTCCGTACTGGTCATCGGCTGCCTCTATCTGGCAGTAGGCTGCATCGGCTTTGTGTTTCACTTCCGCGAACTGCGCCATCCCGATGGCGTCTCGATTGAGCTTACTGAAGGCTTGGCGATACTCGCCGGAGTGTTCATACTCCGCGGCAAGAACTGGGCGCGTTGGCTCGCGCTTGCATGGATGGCATTCCATGTCATTCTGAGTGCCTTCGGCGCGTTTCATGAACTTGCTGTTCACTCCCTGATTTTCGCGGGGATTGCCTGGCTTCTTTTTCGTGCAGACGCAAGGTGGTATTTTCGCAATGCGGCAGGGCCGTAGTGGACTGCTTGGGGCGGTGTGCCTATTGCGAGAGAAATCGCAAAATCTCCCGCATCACGCGTTCGCCCTGATCTGTCTGAAACAGCCATTGAGCATGCGCGGAACCATCCAGGATGATTAATTTTTTCGGCTGGGGTGCGTGCTCATACTGTTTGCGAATTCCGGGAAGGCGCGGTGCATCTCCGTCGGTGTCATCGCGGGCAACAATAAACAGGACCGGACATTTAAGCTTGTCGGCTGGCTGATTGGGTGCGGCGCCAAGCATTACAACGCGATCGATCTCGCCGGGTTTGGAATCGATGCATGCATCACCGGCAGCGGCGCCGCCCATGCTGCCGCCAACGACTGAGACGCTTTTCGCACCTGCTTCTCGTAGATAGCGCACTGCCCCCAGGACATCGAGGTAGAGTGGAGCGCTCTCCGGATCGGAGTCGCTCGGGCCGTGCGATTTGCCATAGCCGCGGAAATCGAGCGCCAACACCTGGAAACCATGTGTTGATAAGGTCTGGGCCTGCTTTGCCCAGCTCTCCTTGTTAAATTGTCCGCCGTGGGCAAGAACTACGGCTTTGTCGCCTGTTCCATAAATATCCGCAAAAATGACACCGCCGTCTTCCGTAAGGAAAGAAATCGCCTTCTGCGCCATAGCAGCGAACGGGATGAAGAGTGATATGAGGATAGCAATGAGCGGATTCATCATTCTCATGCCAGGGTACCCGCGGAAAGTGAACCTTTAAGAAAGCCGCGGTGGGAGAACGGAATCATAGGGATCTCCGTGCGTGCGAAAAATCGTATCACACGTCTCTGGATACGACGTCAGGGCGAGCGCCTGAACGACAAACTATGCGCAGGTAATGAACAGCTGGATGCCTGACCAGCTTATGGGCCTTCGGATTTTGACGTACGGCACCAGATCAATGCCAATTACATTTGGGAGGTGTCCGTGGGACGCGGCAGGCACTACCTTTCAGCGACAATCGATGGACTGACATGCTCATTAGAGGATGGCAGACGATCGGCATCCTTCATTGGACGAGTGGATTTCCATTCCCGATGAACAATGGCCTACTACCCGACGAATCGGGATATCCAGGGATTTGCAATGCAGGTTAAAGCCGATTCCTTTCGCACGCTGCTCAACGTGGACATCTGACTTAGCGCTTTGCCGATCCGGCTGCAGTCTTCGGATCATCGACTTCACACTGCCGGGTTTCTCAGGCACCCGCAATTCGATGCGTGGCGATGGTTATTACGACTGGGACGCTGGACTGAACAAATTAATCGCAATTGTCGAGCGCGCGCGATTGCAGTTGCATTGGAAGATGTTCAACGTAACCAACAGCGTCCGCTTCGATTCCCACTCGATCAACGCGACTCTGGACAATGCTCCGAACTTGAGCAGGCGAGTGTTCTGCTCACCAACAAACGACTGGCGCAATTTGCGGCCGGACTCGAGTTCTAGCTAGAGCGACAAATTCGCGGCGTAGGGAGAATCAGCCTTCCGCCGCCTTTTTGCTGCGTGTTGTGCTTGCAATCATTTATTGTTTTTGTGGCCAAGAGATTGAACGGTTTCATTCAAGGGCGGATATGGATCGACGGGACTTTATGAAAACGAGTGGTGCTCTGCTGGCGAGCGCAGCGGTGGGCGGCAATGTATTTGCCCAAGAGAGCGCGAGCGAGGAGGGCCGAATGGTGCTCCCAATAAATCGCGGTTGGCGCTACAGCCCTAAATTTGTGGAAGGGGGACACGACCCCGGATTCGACGATTCGAAGTTTGATCACGTAGTGGTGCCGCACACGAATGCGCCGCTCCCGTGGCATGGATTCGACGACAAGGATTATGAGTTCGTCTCGCTGTATCGCAGGAAGTTTCGCTTGCCGGCGGAGGCAAAGGGGAAGCGCGTTTTTGTAGACTTTGAAGGCGTAATGACCGCCTCGACAGTGTGGATCAACGGTCAGAGATTGGGCGAATACAAAGGCGGTTATACGCCGTTCACGTTCGAACTAACGCCGCATTTGAATTTCGACGGTGATAATGTGCTTGCAGTCGATGTGGATTCGACGGAGCGGCCGGACATTCCACCGTTTGGATATCAGATCGACTATCTGACATTTGGCGGGATCTATCGCGAGGTGTCGCTGCGCGTGGTGCCTGCGACATTTATCGCAAATATATTTGCGCAGTCGAAGGACGTGCCGAGTGGAAGTCCTTCACTAGACGTGCAGTGTTTTGTGCAGCATCTTGAAATGTCGCGTGATGCTTTGACACTGGAAGCTACTCTGCTCGATGGTGATCAGGTAGTTGCGAAGGCGACGCAGAAGGTTCCGGCCTCAGAGGCTGCAGCTAGGCCAGCGAGCTACACGGTTGCGTTTGGCAAGCAGAGTGGAATTACGCTCTGGGATTTGAAGAATCCAAAACTCTATTCGGTTAAGGTGCGCCTGCTACGCGATTCGCAGTTAGTCGATGAAGATACGCGGCGCATTGGCTTCCGCCACGCGTGGTTCACGGATCATGGCTTTGAGCTGAATGGCAAGGTCATCAAGCTGCGTGGGCTGGACCGGCACCAGACGTTTCCGTTTGTCGGTCAGGCGATGCCGGGTCGCGTGCAACGGCGCGACGCCTACATCCTGCGCAAGCAATTTCACTGCAATATCGTGCGTACGTCGCACTATCCGCAGTCGCGCCACTTTCTGGATGCGTGCGATGAGTATGGGCTGTTGGTGCTGGAAGAAATTCCGGGCTGGCAACATATTGGCGACAAGGCTTGGCAGGACATTTCCGTCGATAATGTCAGCCGCATGATCCGGCGCGACTGGAACCATCCTTCGATTGTTCTGTGGGGTGTGCGCATCAACGAGTCGCGCGACGACCACGACTTCTACACGCGCACCAATGCTATGGCGCACAAGCTCGACCCTACGCGGCAGACAGGCGGCATCCGGAATTTTCAGCAATCGGAGTTTCTGGAAGATGTCTTCACCGTGAACGATTTCGGATGGCCGCTGAGGCCGCCGAACCATCCGCGTTACCTGAATACAGAATTCGTGGGCCACACCTTCCCGACAAAAACCATTGACGAGAACGAGCGGCAGCGAGGGCATACGATTCGCCACGCGCGCATACATGACCAGCTAGCTTCTAACCCGCAATACGCGGGCGGTATCGGCTGGTGCGCGTTCGATTACAACACGCACTGGGATTTTGGTTCGGGTGACCGCATCTGCTATCACGGCGTCTTTGATATTTTTCGCGAGCCGAAATGTGCAGCCGGATTCTACAAGTCACAGTGCGATCCCGAGGAGGAGGTCGTCCTTGAACCCGCCTTCCATTGGGCCATGGGCGATGAGTCTGTGCGCTTTACAGTGGCAATGGTCTGCTCCAACTGCGACCACCTGAAGTTTTTCATCAAGTACGGAAACGACTGGAAGCAGATTGCTGAGATTGACCCCGATCGCGAGCAGTTCCAGCACCTGAAATATGCGCCGTTCAGTCTGGATCTGACAAAGCTCGGGGAGCATGGCGCATGGCTGAAGTGGGGCGACTTGCGCATTGATGGATATTTGAACGGCAAGCAGGTGGCCTCGAAAACGCTCTCTGGCCGCGGTGTCGATCAGAAGTTTTCGATTGCTTCCGACGATCACGAGCTACACGCTGATGGAGCTGACACCACGCGCGTCGTGTTGCGCGTAACCGACGAGTATGGCGCGATTCGTCCTTATGCGAATGACCCGATCACACTCACTCTGGAAGGGCCTGCCGACTTGGTTGGTGACAATCCGTTTGGGTTGATTGGCGGCACAGGCGCAGTGTGGGTGCGTGCGAAAGAAGAAGCGGGAACGGTCCGACTTACGGCGAAGCATCCGCGGCTTGGCAGCCAGACAGTGGAGATCGCAATTCGCCTTGCCGCGGTGGAGACTGTGTAACAGAACTTGTGGCTCATGCTCCTTAGCGTAGATAAACTGTGCATGGCACAGTTCTGACAGCAATTTAATTTCCGAACAAGACAGTTGCCGGGGAAGGTGTCTTCATGTTGAAAAGGCTGGCGGGATGTTTCGCTGCTTTAGTGTTGTTCTTCATGCCGCCGCTGGCGGTTTATGCTGATGTCTCTTCGGCGATGCCCCTGCGCGATGGCTGGAAAGTGCAGTCGGCCTGCAAGCTGCAGACTGCGGGCGAGGTCATCTCAGCGACTGCATATCATCCTGAAGGCTGGTATACGACAGCAGTTCCGGCAACAGTAGTGTCAGTGCAGGTTGCTAATGGTCTTTTCAAAGACCCATACTTCGGGACGAATCTGCGCGACCTTCCGGGAATGACGTATCCGATCGGAGGCATCTTTGCGCGGCTTCCGATGTCGGACGATAGCCCGTACCACTGTGGCTGGTGGTATCGCAAAGAATTTGTTGTGCCTGCCTCAGCGAAGGGCCGTACGCTGTGGCTGCGGTTCACAGGCATCAATTACCGCGCTGACGTCTGGATCAACGGCAGGCGCATCGCTGATTCATCGCAGGTTGCAGGTGCCTATCGTACTTATGAGTTCGATGTTACGGACAGCGTTATTGTGGGTAAACCGAACGTCGTCGCGGTAGAGACATTCGCTCCGACTGAGAAAGACCTCGGCATTAACTGGGTGGACTGGAACCCTTGCCCACCTGACAAGGACATGGGACTGTGGGGCGCGGTCGATCTGACGACGAGTGGCTCGGTGACGTTGCGGTCCCCTATGGCGGTCACGCACTTTACCGACGCCGGTTTGAAGCAGGCGGACCTGACCGTCTATGCCGAACTGTACAATGCGACGGAGAAGCCTGTAAAGGGAACTGTGACCGGTACAGTTGCGGGAATCCACATCGAGCAGCCGGTCAAGTTGGCAGCGCATGAAGACAAGACGATCGTGTTCGATCCCGAAACATATAAGCAGTTGCAGGTGAAAAATCCTGCTGTCTGGTGGCCTTATCAGATGGGCACGCCGCATCTCGAAACGCTGACACTTCGATTTGTTGCAGGCGGCAAGATTTCCGATGAGCAGTCGGTGCGCTTCGGGATTCGCGAGATTACGTCAGAGCTTACGGACAAGGGCTTCCGGCTCTTTCGCGTGAACGGCAAGCCGATCCTGATTCGTGGTGCTGGATGGTCGCCGGATATGCTGCTGCGAGAAGATCCGAAACGGTTGGGCGATCAGTTCATGCTGGTGCGTGACATGCATCTGAATACGATCCGGCTGGAAGGCAAGCTGGAGACAGAAGATTTTTTCCATCTCGCCGACGAGCAGGGAATTCTGGTGATGCTGGGATGGTGCTGCTGCGACCGGTGGGAGCGCTGGAAGGACTGGACGCCGGAGAACTATCAGGTAGCCAAGGCGTCGCTGCAGTCGCAAATGCTGCGTATACGCCACCATGCAAGCCTCCTGGTGTGGCTGAATGGAAGCGACAACGCGCCGCCGGCGGATGTCGAACAAATGTATCTCAATGTAGAAGAGCAGACGCACTGGCCGAATCCTATATTGTCTTCGGCCTCGGCGACGCCTACAACGGTGAGCGGGAATAGCGGCGTGAAGATGACCGGGCCGTATGATTTTGTTGCTCCGTCATATTGGTACGTTGACAAAGACAAGCACGGCGGCGCTTACGGCTTTAACACTGAGACGAGCCCGGGGCCTGCAGTCCCGAACATCAGCAGCCTGCGTAAATACATTCCTCAAGACCAGATGTGGCCGACCAGCAGCGCCTCCTTCTCATTCCATAACGGCAGCGGAAAATTTAAGACGCTGGCAGTTTTTGATGACGCGATGCATGCCACCTATGGCAGCCCTGAGGATTTGAAGGACTACGTTCGCATCGCGCAGGCCATGACCTATGATGGCGAGCGCGCCATGTTCGAAGCCTACTCGCGCAACAAGTACACATCGACGGGCGTGATTCAGTGGATGCTGAACAATGCGTGGCCTTCCAACATCTGGCATCTGTATGACTATTATCTTGACGCTGGCGGCGGATATTATGGCACGAAGAAGGCGTGCGAGCCGCTGCATGTGCAGTATTCCTATGACGATCATAGCGTCGTCGTGGTGAATAGCACATATCGGGCGACGCCGCGCATTACCGTCTCGGCCGAAGTCTACGACTTCAATTTGAAGAAAGTTTTTGACAAAGAGACCGGCCTTACCGTCGATGCGGATGCGTCGCAGCGCGCGATCTCGATTCCCGACGATGTCTTTCCAACGTCTTCAAAGGTCTATTTTGTGGATCTGACGCTGAAAGATGTGTCTGGAAAGACCTTGAGCCACAACTTCTATTGGATACCTTCAACCCTGACGACATTTGACTGGAGCAAGACGGACTACACCCACACGCCTGCAATTCAGTATGACGATATGGCAGAGTTGATGACGCTGCCAAAAACCCGGATTGAGGCGCAGGCATCAACGGCTGAAGATAACAAATTGTTACAGGTACGGTTACAGAATGCGTCGAAGGCGTTAGCGTTTCAGGTGGCAGTGACTGCGCGTGATGCCCATGGAGAAGACATTGTGCCCATCGTGTGGTCCGATAATTATGTGGAATTGATGCCGGGCGAGACGCAGGTGCTGACCGCCAAACTGCCTGCGCTTATTCCGGACAATGCGACCATAGTTGTATCGGGATGGAATATTCCTGAGCAGACGTTGCATCTTTCGCCAGGAAAAGCTGTTGCGGCCGCTGCATCTCAAGCAGAGTGAAGGAAAAGCATGTCCAGTAAGGCCGCAGCCGTGAACGAAGGACAGGTAACGCTGAAGCGTAGCCTTCGCTTCTGGGACCTGCTGCTCTACGGTATCGTGCTGATTCAGCCAACGGCGCCGATGCCGAGCTTCGGCGTCATTTATCAGGCCGCGCGCGGGCATGTCGTCACAGCCATCTTGTGCGCAATGGTCGCCATGCTTTTCACTTCTGTAAGCTATGGGCGCATGGCCCGCGTTTATCCGCATGGCGGGTCGGCCTTTATGTACGTCGGCAAGGAGCTGCATCCGAGCCTCGGCTACCTCACTGGATGGTGCCTGGTCATGGATTACGTCCTGAACCCGTTGATTTGCATCATCTGGTGCAGCAAGGCAGCGCAGAACATCATTCCGGAAATCCCTTATGTTGTGTTCGTTATCTTCTTTGCCGCATTTTTTACGCTGCTCAACCTGAACGGTGTCGAGACCTCAGCGCGCATCAATGCGGGCATGGCGGCTGCGCTTGGTCTTGTCGTCATTCTGGTAGTGATTGCGGTGGTGCGCTATCTGATTCATCTGCCGCCGCAACCATCATCGTTTTATACGCATCCGTTTTACGATCCGAGCACATTTTCGCGCGGCGGCCTTCTACGCGGCACTTCGATTGCCGTGCTCTCTTACATCGGCTTTGACGGCATTTCTACGCTTACCGATGAGGCGAAGGACCCGGAGCGCAGCGTCCCCCGCGCTATTGTGATGGCCTGCTTTGCTACCGGTGTGCTGGCCGCTATCGAGGTCTATCTGGGGCAGTTAGTCTGGCCTCGCGGACAAGCTTTTCCCGATATCGATACTGCATACGTTCACATCTCAGGCCGCGCAGGCGGACCAATTCTCTTCATGATTGTGAACGCAGCACTTCTGCTGGCGAACTTTGGCTCGGGAATGGCTTCGCATCTGGGCGCGGCCCGTTTGCTGCTGGCGATGGGTCAGGACGGCGCGCTGCCCAAACGCTTCTTTGGCGCGATTCATCCCAGGAACCGCATTCCTCGCAATAACGTTGTGCTGATTGGCATCGTCTGTCTCGTAGGCGCGCTGTTCTTCAGCTATCAACTTGGCACGGAAATGCTCAATTATGGAGCGCTGCTTGCTTTTATGGGTGTGAATGTAGCGTCTGTGGCGCTGGGCTGGCGTAGCGGCAGGCTCACGCATTGGTTTCCCATGCTGATCTCGGCAGCAGGTTTTTTGACCTGCCTGTTCATCTGGACCAATCTTGGCCCGATTGCGCGCATCGCGGGTACAGCATGGGCCCTGGTAGGGGTTGCGCTCTGGATTGTGCGCCGCAGGCAAATTCATTTGCCGGAAGGCGCTGCCTGAAACCTTGTCGCCGGATATTCAGTGGCAGGTAAAGTAAAGCTGTGCGTCTATTTGTAGGCATCGGTCTTTCAGATGAAACACAGCAGGCAATCGCGACACGCACGCGAGAGTTGCGGGAAGCATTTCATCGCTTGCGCTGGTCGCAGCCCGAACATTGGCATGTCACGCTGCAATTCCTGGGCGAGACGGATGAAGCAACCTATTCCTGCGTTGTCGAGCAATTACGGAAGGTCCGTGCACAAGTCGTTGACGTTCAGCTCTCGGAACCAGGCTTTTTTGAGCGGGCCGGCGTCTTTTACATCGCTGTCGGCGTAACATCTTCGCTCGTGGCGCTGCACGACGAAATAGAGCAGGCACTATTGCCCTGCGGTTTTGAACCGGAAGAGCGCGCCTTCGCCCCGCACATTACGCTGGCGCGCAGAAAAGGGCGCGGGCCTTCGCCGGACTTTACGCGGCTACAAAGAGCCGTGAGGCTGACTCCAGTTCTGAAATTGCCTTCATTCCAGGCCAAGGAATTTCTTCTCTACCAGAGCTTCACTGGCCCTGCCGGATCGAGGTATGAGGTGCGCGAGCGCTTTTCGCTGATGTAAGCTGCAATTTCAATGACCAGCAATCATTTCTCATCTGCGGCAAATTCTCTTGGAAAGATCGGCCTTCCAGCGCCGATTAAAGAACTGGCTCAGCGTTCATGGGACGCCATCATCGTCGGCGCGGGCCACAATGGTTTGGCGTGCGCGGCATATCTGGCGCGGGCGGGCAAACGCGTCCTGGTGCTGGAGGGCCGCGAACGCATTGGGGGCGCCTGCACCATTGAAGAGCCGTTTCCCGGAGTGCGCATGTCGCCGTGCGCATACCTGGCCGGCTTGCTGCATCCGGTGATCGTGGAAGAACTGCAACTGCCGGCGCGCGGCTTTGCCTGGACACCTGCGGTGAACGGTCTCTTCGTGCCTTTTCTTGATGGCAGTAGCATTCAGCTTTGGGATGACGACGCGCAGTGCGAGGAGGAGGTTCGCCGCTTCAGCAAATGTGATGTCGAAGGCTGGCGCGCGATGAGTGACGTCATCCGGCGGTTGCGCGATGCATTGCGTCCATCTGGGGAAGGCGACGTGTGGATTGGTGATGCGCCGACGAGGGAGCAGATTGAAGAACGAATTGGCAACGACGAAGAAGCCATGAAGCTGCTCTTCGAGTGGTCCATGGCGGAGTTTGTCGAGCACTATCTCAAAGACGAGCGCCTGCAGGTCGCATATCTCGGGCAAGGCGTAATCGGCACGAACGCCAGCCCATTCGACGCGGGGACGGCTTCAATTCGTTTCCATCACTCATCCGGGCGGCTCGGTGGAATGCCGGGTATGTGGGGATATGTAAAAGGTGGGATGGGCATGGTCTCCTTCTACTTTTGCGATGCAGCGCGCGAATCAGGTGCGGTGGTGGCTGCAGGAGTTTCCGTTGCCGGCATCATTCCCGGCGAAGGCGTGCTTCTTGAGAGTGGTGAGCGAATCTCCGCGCCAGTCGTAATTTGTAACGCTGATCCGCGCCGCACACTCGGCATGCTCGGCAATGCCGCCGATACCGCATGGAAGGCGAAAATCGAATCGGTGCCGATTGAGGGCTGTACCGTCAAGCTCAATGTGCTCTTGAGTGAGCTGCCGAACTTTACCTCGCGTCCGGGAACGCGCGAAGCGCACCATCTGGGGCAGATCAATGCACCGCTCACGAAGGCTGAATGGAAGGAGAGCTACTCGGCGGCGCGCGTCGGGCGTCTTCCGGAACATCTATGGTGCGAGCTGTACTTCCAGAGCGTGCACGATGCCAGCGTCGTTCCTGACGGGCAGCACACGATGAGTGTCTTCGCGCAATATGTGCCTTACGGCTTTGGGGAAGGCACATGGGACAGCCGCCGTGCTGAGGTACGAAAGCTGGCGGTCGATTCGATTGGCCGCTTCTGCAGCAACATGGATTCGGCGGTGATCGATGCACAGGTGCTGGGCCCTCCTGATATCGAAGAGAAGGTAGGTCTAACCGGCGGCCACATCTTTCAGGGAGAGTGTTTGCCACAATACATGTGGTCAAACCGCCTGAGTGCGCGAACGCCCATGCCGGGCGTCTATCTCTGCGGGGCCTGCACGCATCCTGGCGGTAGTGTGATCGGCATCAACGGCCGCAATGCCGCGATGGCCGTGTTAAAGGACATGGCGCGGAAATAGTTCTGGTCTTAGCGCGTCCTCAGCAGGTATGCTGCGCGCAGTCATGCCGGAAAAGACAACCACATCCACGCCCACGCTCGCACGTGAACTCGGCGTTGCTGACCTTGTTCTCTACTATCTTGCAAGCGGATTGAGTCTTCGCTGGATTGCAACCGCCGCTGCGGCCGGCCCGAGCACCATCATCATCTGGATATTTGCCTGCCTGTGCTTCTTCGTGCCGTTGGCGGCATCCGTGCTTGAACTGTCGTCGCGTTATCCCCAGGAAGGTGGCCTGTATGTGTGGACGCAGCGTGCCTTCGGCAATTTCTCCGGATTTATTGCGGCGTGGACATACTGGATGAGCAATCTTCCGTACTTTCCCGCGGTGCTCTACTTTGGCGCAGGCAGCGCACTTTTCGCGATGGGCAAACGCGGCGATCAACTCACCAACAATGCCACGTACTACCTGCTGTTCGCGCTCGGATGGCTCGCTCTGATTATCCTGCTGAACATTCTGGGATTGAAGCAGGGCAAATGGTTGAACAATTGCTGCTCGCTGGGTGCGTGGATCCCGGTTGCGGTTCTGCTTGGGCTGGCCGCGGTCTTCGCCATGCGTCATGGATCGGCGACCAGCTTTTCGATGCAACACCTTGTACCTCATTCCGATCTGAAGAACGCGATTTTCTGGTCGACAATCTTCTTTGCATTCGGCGGCGTGGAAACCGGCTCCTTCATGGGAGAAGAGATCAAAGATGCGCGCCGTACGATTCCGCGCTCGCTGGTCATCGCCGGTACTCTGATTGCCGCGTGCTACATTGCTGGAACGATTGCTATGCTGATTGCCTTGCCCAGTGCCTCCGTCAGCGGCGTGAGCGGGTTTGCCAGCGCGATTCACCTGATGTGTACGAAGCTCGGCCTGGGATGGTTGATCGCACCTGTCGCGCTGTTGGTCGTGCTCAATAGTGTTGGCGGCGCGGCGACATTCCTTTCTTCAACTTCGCGGCTGCCGTTTGTGGCCGGCATTGATCGTTATCTGCCGCCAGTTTTCGGGCATGTGCATCCGCGTTGGCATACGCCGTGGGTTGCGATTGGGGCCTACGGCATTGCCGGAACGCTGTGCGCGCTGCTCAGCCAGGCGGGAACCACAGTGCGCAGTGCGTATGACGTGCTTGTTAGCATGTCGATCATCACCTACTTCATTCCCTTCGCGTTTCTTTTTGCCTCGATGCTCCGTTTGCAGCGTGAGCCCGCCGCGGCGGGAACGATACGCGTCCCGGGAGGCAGGCCGGTTGCCATTGTGCTGGCTTCGCTTGGCCTACTTACGACCCTGCTGACGATTGTGCTCTCCGTTATTCCCCCGGAAGAAGAACCAAACAAGCCGCTTGCGATTGCAAAGGTAATCGGATCAACACTGTTTCTAGTGGGTGCAGGCGTCGCGGTCTACATTGCGTCGGAGCGACGTATGCGCCGCCTCCGTGATAAGGGATAGCGCCTATTTGTGCAGATACCAGGGAATGTTGATCACGACGACATTTTCATTGCCCTTTACCAGCAGAAAGAGCTTCAGCAAATTGGCCCGTTGGTTGTGCAGAAGGTTTTCATACCAGTGCTTCACTACTAGTTCGGGCACAAGAACGGCGATCTGGCGGTCATCGGATTTTTTCTGCTCCGCCAGAACGTGGTCCACGAATGGCTGGACGAAGAAACGATACGGCGATTTGATGATGGTCAGCCGCGGCTCGGGCAGGCCGGCAGTGCGGATCGGTGGAAGTACCATGTTGTCCCACACCTGGCAGACGCTAATGTCGTCTCCGTCACTACATTCGACATGGACTACTTCGACCTCAGGAGACATGGCCAGGGCGAAGCGCAGGCCCTTCTCGCTAATGCGGTTCCACTTGTCCATGGGAAGGATCACGCGCGGAGGCTGCAGGCCATCAATCTTCAGCGGCTCGGGGCTGGCTGTTTCCTTCGCGGTGTGGTCGTAGTGCCTGCGGACGAGGCTCATAATCATGATGAGCGCAGGGATGAGGATGGCTGTTATCCATGCGCCATCAAGGAACTTGGCTACCAGCACTACCAGCAGTGTGATACCGGTTGCGATTGCGCCTATTCCGTTTACGATCATGCGGCCTGTTGCGTTGCCCTGTTTGCGCCAGTGCGCCACCATGCCCGCCTGCGACAAGGTGAAGGCAAGAAATGCGCCAATTGCATAGAGCGGAATGAGGCGGTCGGTGACGCCGCCGAAGAGAATCAGCAGCGCTGCAGTGAATCCCACCAGGGCGAAGATGCCGTGCGAGTAAAGGAGCCTGCGCCCGCGCAGGATAAAGACGTGCGGTAAAAAGTCGCGTTGTGCGATGGCGCGTGTGAGACGCGGGAAGTCAGCAAACGCGGTGTTCGCCGAGAGCGAAAGCACGAGCAGGATCGATCCGATAGTGACCCAGTAGAAGACGCCCTTTCCTGCGACAGCTGCAGTCAATTGTGAGAGCACGCTCTGATAGCCTGCGCTGCCAGGGTCGGTTGCGCCGATATCGTAAGCGCGGCATAGCAATGCGATGCCCGCCAGCAGAATGATGAGGAACGCAATGATGATTGTCAGCGCGGTCTTCGCATTCTTTGTCGTCGGCTGGCGAAAAGCCATTACGCCGTTGCTGACCGCTTCCACGCCTGTCATTGCGGTACAGCCGCTTGAGAACACCTTGAGCAGCAGCCACCCGGAGAGTGCGGCTGTCACAGGCGGCAACGCTGGAGGCGTAACAACGGGTACGGGATGGCCTTTGTGCAGCAGCACATGAAAACCGCCTAGAACGATGACAATAAGCAGCGTTCCCAGAAAGAGATATGTCGGGATGAGGAAGGCGACGCCGGTATCGCGCACGCCGCGCATATTGACAAGCGTGAGAATGGCGAGAATGCCCAGGCAGATGATTAAAGTATGCTGTTGCAGGCTGGGAACTGCGGAGATCAGCGCGCCAACACCTGCCGAAATGCCGACGGCGGCGGTCAGGATGTAGTCGATCATGAGCGCGGCCGCGGCGAGAAGGCCTGCTCTATCGCCAAGATTCTCAGTGGCCACGGTATACGAGCCGCCGCCGTGCGGGTAAGCCTCAATCGTCTGCCGATAGGAAAAATAAAGAATCACCAGCAGAATGAGAATCGCCGTAGTTACCGGCACGATGTAGTGAATGCCGGCAATTCCAAGAGGGATCAGCAGCGTGAGCGCGGCTTCCGGCCCATACGCGGCTGAACTAAGGGCGTCGAGACCGAAGATGGGAATACCGGCGGCAGGGCCGATCTGCTCGGCGCGTTCGTCTGATGTGGCTACGGGGCGGCCAAACAGCAGGTCAAGAGTTCGCATAGGATCAAATTTTCAGATCAGTTCAGCCATTCATCCTATCCTGTTTTTGTGCGTCACGCGCGAAGAGCGGTCAGCGCAGGGCCATTGCTACGATGCGGCCATCGGAGTTGAAACTGCCACCGGTTGCAGTACGCGCCGTTTTGAGCGGATTCGAGGGAGTGACATAAGCAGCGGCGGTGATTACACCGGCATCAGCAAAATTTTGCTCAATGAAATCGCGCTCCTGATCGATGTTGGGATCGATGTGGTGGGTCACGTTGCCGTTGCGCTGATCCTTCTCAAAGCCGTTGTCATGCGTAGCCGAGCCTACCCACAGGGGTTTTCCGTCTACCGTTTCCGTTGACTTCCATACGCGCAGATGGTGTCGGATTGCGGCGACGGCGAGAGGGTCGGCACGGGCGAAGGAGAAATCCTGCGGACGTCCGAACAAATAGAGAATGCTCATTGGCATCTCCGTATAGGCCTCATGCGAGAGCGTGGCCAGCAGTCCGTGGACAATGGCATCCTGTGTCGACTTATCGACTGCCGTCCAGCCTGCGGCGGTGAACGCCTTCTGCACCTGGTCCTGTGTGCCGATAATGGCGAAGTTGACCATGTCTCCGGAATTGCCTTGCTGGTCTTGGACACGTCGCGGGATATTCGCGAAGAGATCGGGAGAAAGCGCGTTGGCCAGATTGATGGCTGCGCCCGCGGACGTTGCCGCCGCTTGTGATTTGGAAAGGTTCATCTTGACCGAGTAGCTGCCGTCACCGCTGAGGTCGCTGCTCAGGTTCACGCTGAGATACAGCTTGCCCGTAGTGGTTACGTCGATCTGCTTGGTCGCGCCGATCAGGAAGGGAACAGCCGCGTCGCCGTTGCTGATGCGTCCAATCAGCGCGCCGCTATTGGCGCTATTGAGGGGAAATTGGCGAACCAGATCTTTCCAGCCGCGCGCATTTCCATCGGGAATAGAAGAATGGCCGTCGGAAACTGTAACTGTCCCAGTTGCAGTAAAGTCGAGCTGGTCGCCCAACGTTACGGTGACTCCTGTGTCGGTCCAGTCCCCGGCGGGCACTTTGAAGGTATAGGAGCCTCTTCGTGAGGAAAGAACACTCGCGTCAGGTGCCTTCATCTGGATGAGTTGCACTCCCGGCTTTGCAACCGGGGCAGCCGGTTGCTGGCTGCAGGCAACTCCCGATAAAACAAAGCAGGTACTTGAAAGAACCAGGATGCCGCGGATGAAACGCTGGTAGGCCATATTTTTATGACGCTGTTGCCGGTCAAAATGCCCCGATGGATTTATCATCCTGCTTTTGGCCTCCTATCTTCAAGGACTGTCTCACTCTTACAAAAGAAACGCCTCGACCAAATGATCGAGGCGATTATAGGAACAGGTACCCCAGGTCTCGATTTTGAGACCTGGGGATTTCACACGGAAGACTAGGTGCCTTCGGACCAGCTGGCCAGGTATTCTTCTTGCTCAGGCGACAGGCGATCAATGCCGATGCTCATCGCTTCGAGCTTCAGCCGCGCAACGCGTTTGTCGAGCTCCTGCGGAACGGCGTAGACCTTCTTTTCCAGGCTGGCGTGGTTCTTGACCATGTACTCTGCCGAGAGCGCCTGGTTGGCGAAGCTCATGTCCATCACCGAGGCTGGGTGGCCTTCAGCGGCGGCGAGATTGATGAGGCGGCCTTCGCCGAGCAAGTAAATCTTGCGGCCGTCGCGCAGCGCATATTCATCAACAAAGTCGCGTGTAGCACGCTTGGACGACGCGATGCGTTCAAGCGCGGGAATGTCGATTTCAACATTGAAGTGGCCGGAGTTGGCAATGATTGCGCCATTCTTCATGATCTCGAAGTGCTCCTGGCGAATGACGCTTTTGTTGCCGGTCACGGTGACGAAAACGTCGCCCTGCTTGGCTGCTTCGTGCATACTCATCACCCGGAAGCCGTCCATGACCGCTTCCAGCGCCTTGGTCGGATCAACTTCGGTAACAATGACCTCCGCGCCCATGCCACGCGCGCGCATCGCTAGCCCGCGTCCGCACCAGCCGTAGCCGGCGACGACGAACTTCGACCCGGCCAGCAGCACGTTGGTGCAGCGCACTACGCCGTCGATGGTCGATTGGCCTGTGCCGTAGCGGTTGTCAAAGAGATGCTTGGTCAGCGCGTCGTTTACGGCGATCACCGGGTAGCGGAGCACGCCGTCCTTGGCCATGGCGCGCAGGCGGATGACGCCGGTGGTTGTCTCCTCGGTTCCGGCGATGACGCCTTCCAGAGCATCTTGACGCTTGGTGTGCAGCAGGTGAACAAGGTCGCAGCCGTCGTCCATCGTCAGATGCGGCCTGTGGTCAATGGCTGCAAGAATGTGCGAATAGTAGCTGTCGTTATCCTCGCCCTTGATGGCGTAGGTCTGGATGTTGAAATCGCGCGCCAGAGATGCAGCCACATCATCCTGTGTGGAAAGCGGGTTCGATGCGCAGAGGGCCACGTCGGCCCCACCATCGCGCAGCGTGATCATCAGGTTCGCCGTTTCCGTGGTTACGTGCAGGCAGGCTGCGACGCGAATGCCCTTGAGCGGCTGGTGCTTGATAAATTCCTTGCGGATGGTCTGTAAGACCGGCATTGATTGGTTTGCCCATTCAATGCGCTTGCGTCCCTGGTCGGCCAGGTCAAGATTCTTTACGTGGTGCAAAGTTGCGGTGGTTGTCGCCATATTTTCTCCAAAGTCACCTGGTCAAAACGTCAGGGGCAGACCCTCGCGGTGCTCTATAGAGAATACCATCGCAGGCCGTCATTTCCAGGGGACCCACGGAAGATGTGCTGATAAAAGTCCTGTAACATTTTCGTATGACTTCCGGCAAAGGTTCGCGGTTGAGCTCGCGTCAAATGACATTGATTTCACGAGCTCTTGCCGACCCGCGCCGCTTCCAGATATTGGAGCAGATCAGCGCTTCGGGAAAAGTGCTTCCCTGCAGCGGCCTGAGGGAGTGCATGCCCATCACCGCGGCGACTCTGTCTCACCACATCAAGGAACTGGAGATGGCAGGACTGATTGAGATTGAGCGCGAAGGGAAATTCGCCAATCTTTCGCTTAATCGCGAGGTATGGCAGGCATACCTCGATCAACTGGCTGCAATTTAACAAAAGAGAATTGCGACTATTACAGGCTCGGCTCATCAATTAGACAATTATCGAAATGTCAAACTAACCATTTCGAGACAAGGGAGCAAAAGATATGAGCAAGCTTCAAGGTAAAGTCGCTGTTGTTACCGGCGCCTCGAAGGGCATCGGCGCGGGCATCGCGAAAAGTCTGGCGGCGGAAGGAGCAGCAGTCGTGGTTAATTATGCCTCCAGCAAAGAAGGCGCGGAGCGCGTCGTGAAAGAAATAACAAGCAAGGGCGGCAAGGCGATTGCCGTTCAAGGCAGCGTGTCGAAGACTGGGGATGTCGAGAGCATTTTCTCCGAGGCGAAGAAGGCCTTCGGCAAGTTGGACATTCTGGTGAACAATGCCGGCGTATATGAGTTTTCTCCGATTGAAGAAGTAACGGAGGAGCAATACCATCGCACCTTCAGCACCAACGTTCTGGGACTGCTGCTGACGACGAAGGAAGCATTGAAACACTTCAACGGAGACGGCGGAAGCATCATCAACATCGGTTCGGCGGTAACCGCGCTTACGCCGCCCCACGGCTCGGTTTACACGGGAACCAAAGGCGCTGTGGACGCTATTACCCGCACGCTCGCAAAGGAACTCGGACCGAAGAAGATCCGCGTCAACTCAATCAATCCGGGCATGGTGGAAACGGAAGGTGTTCATGCCGCTGGATTCATTGGGAGCGATTTTCAAAAGCAGTTTGAGGCGCAAACTCCACTTGGCCGTATCGGTCAACCGGACGATATTTCTTCGATTGCAACGTTTCTGGCCTCGTCGGATTCAGCCTGGCTCACGGGTGAATTACTGGTAGCTTCCGGCGGTTTGCGGTAAAAATCAGGGCCGCTTGAAGCGGCGGCCCTCTTTAGTTTGCCTGGATGCTTTCTAGTTCCAGCAGTTTCTTCTTGCGATCTACTCCCCAGCGGTAACCGGTTAGGGAGCCGTTGCTGCCGATGACGCGATGGCACGGGACTACTACTGCCACAGGATTCGTCGCGCAAGCGCGGGCCACGGCGCGCACTGCAGTCGGCTGGCCGATCTCCTGCGCAATCTGCAAATATGTACGAGTCTGGCCACGCGGTATCCTCCGGAGTGCCTCCCACACACGGCGTTGGAATGCGGTTGCGCGCACGTCAAGCGGCAGCTCGAGCGCTACAGGGTGCTCGGTCATCTGTGCAAATATCTGCTTCACCATCGAGCCAAGGTTAGTTTCGTCGCGTTTCCTGTTGGATGCGTAGAAGCGCGAAGCCAGCTCATCTTCAAGCTCGCTTTCCAGCGATCCAAAGGCCACTAAACATAAACCATTGTCCGTTGCGGCGATCAGCATCTTTCCCAACGGAGAATCAACAATCGTGTAGCGGATGGCCACACCCTTGCCGCCTTTGCGGTACTCGGTCGGAGTCATGCCCAGATGTTCATTGGCGGTTTCGTACAGGCGGCTGCTCGATGTGAAGCCCGCTTCGTACATCGCCGTCGTCACGCTGTCATTTGTAAGCAGCTTATTCCGGAACTGTTCCATTCTGCTGGCCTGCTGATATTGCCGCGGAGAGATGCCGAGATAGCGGCGAAAGAGTCTCTGCGTATGAAAAGCACTCAGGCCGACAACCTTGCCTAGCTTGTCGAGTTTGATAGTGCTGTCGATGTTCCGCTCGATGAAGTCGCACGCCTGCGTCAGCATGTGCGCCTGCGGATGCGCCTCACCCGGCGCGCAGCGCTTGCATGCCCGATATCCGGCGCGCTCTGCAAGTTCGTTGGTGGCAAAAAACTCAACCGATGACCGAAGCGGCTTGCGGCTGGGACAGGATGGGCGGCAATACACGCCCGTCGTACGCACGGCATATACAAAAAGCATGTCTGCAGCAGGCTTGCGCTCCTCGACCATCTGCCACGCCCGGTCCCATACCTGATGCGAAACCTGAACAGCACTCATATCTTCCTCCGTATGCTGTTCTGATTTTCGGGCTGAGGAACTTATAGCCGCACTCCGCTTCTTGCCGTCAAATTTTTCTTTTTTTGCCATCCTCATTTCGATTCCAGAGATATCTTCTGAGATTCGAGAGAAAAAGGTAAAGGGCAAGCCAGACGGCTTGCCCTTTACCTGATTGCTGATAGCTACTTCACCGCTACGGCGACCTTCACCCCCGCCTGCTCACGCAGAGCAGATGCCTTGTCTGTTGCTTCCCAAGTGAAGTCCTTGTCGGAACGGCCGAAGTGCCCATACGCCGCAGTCTTGCGATAAATAGGACGGCGCAGGTTCAGGCTTTCGATAATGCCCTTGGGGGTCAGCTTGAAGTTGGCGCGCACCAGTTCCTGCAGCTTGCTGGCCTCGATCTTGCCGGTGCCGAAGGTGTCCACCAGCACGCTGACCGGTTCAGCCACGCCGATGGCATAGGCCAGCTGCACTTCGCAGCGGTCGGCGAGGCCTGCGGCCACAATATTCTTGGCGATGTGGCGCGCCATGTAGGCAGCCGAGCGGTCAACCTTTGTCGGGTCCTTGCCGCTGAAAGCGCCGCCGCCGTGACGGCCCATGCCGCCGTAGGTGTCGACGATGATCTTGCGGCCCGTGAGGCCCGAGTCGCCCATCGGCCCGCCGATGACGAAGCGGCCCGTTGGGTTGATGTGGTACTTGGTGTTTTCGTCCAGAAGCTCGGCTGGAAGAACTGCCTGGATGACGTGCTTCAGAATGTCGGCGCGAAGCTCTTCGTTGGAGACGTGTTCCGCGTGCTGAGTCGAAATCACGACGGCGTCAATGCGGACCGGCTTGCCTTCAGCGTTGTACTCAACCGTCACCTGGCTCTTGCCGTCGGGGCGGAGATACGGCATCTTGCCGCTCTTGCGGACTTCGCTCAACTGCCGGGTGAGTTTGTGGGCCAGCGAGATGGCGGCGGGCATCAACTCTTCCGTCTCATTGGTGGCGTAGCCGAACATCATGCCCTGGTCGCCAGCGCCGCCCGTGTCCACGCCCATGGCGATATCACCTGACTGCTTATTGATCGACGAGATCACAGCGCAGGTGTTCGAATCGAAGCCGTAGAGCGCGTTGTCATATCCGATAGCTGCCACCACACCGCGTACCAGCGTCTGGAAATCGACATAGGCTTTCGTGGTGATCTCACCGGCAATGACGACGAGACCGGTTGCGGTCAGCGTTTCACAGGCGACGCGGCTGTAGGGGTCGGATTCGAGACAGGCGTCGAGAATGGCGTCGGAAATCTGGTCTGCGATTTTGTCGGGATGTCCTTCAGTCACCGACTCAGAGGTGAATAAAAACTTGTCGCGTGCGGACAAAACAGTCCTCCTTGGATTTTGCGAATGGCCTGCTCACAGAGTAGGGAAGCGGCGTCGATCGTGCAGGGCCGCACACAGGTATCTGGTCTTAAATGGTACTAGACCGCGCGGAGCAGGGCAAAGTCCTTCACCCAAAGGGGATGAGGGAGATTTCAGCGGGGAAATAGTCCAGTGAATGGCTTCTCTGCTTTCGCCAGCACCAAATTTTGCTTGACAGCCCACCTAAGATAGGTCCATTGTGGCCAGTCTCAGTTGAAGACCGTTGGTGAGGCTAAGCGGCCACACTTATAGGGCACAATGCCCAGATCCCTGGACAAATCAGAAACATGGGGGCTTCCCCATAAAACAGGGACATATGACTCAAAAACTAGAAAAAAGACTCTCTGAGTTGAAAGCCGAGTACGAAAAGGGACAGCTGCGTTTGCAGCAGCTTGAAAGCGAACTCAGGTCGCTTCGCGAGACAATGTTGCGTATCAGTGGAGCGATACAGGTGCTGGAAGAGATTCGGCAGCCCAATGTCATGTTGGATGGAGTCGACGCTCCAGTGAACGGAGTTCCTCCGGAAAGAAACGACCCCGTCGACAAACTCACCTAATGGGCCTCCAAATATCGGGAGGAAAACACTATGGCTACACCAGCCTGGTCTCTAAGCGGCAATGCTGGTACAAACCCAGCGAACAATTTCCTTGGGACAACCGACGCTCAACCCCTTGCATTTAGGACCCGTGGTACCGAGCACCTGCGCATCGATACAAACGGCAACGTGGGGATCGGGACCACTGCGCCAGCCCACCCCTTGCATTTGCCGGCAGGAAAGGCACTTCGAATCGAAGGCGGAACAAGCGCAAGCGACAGCGCTGACTATTTTAGTTTCGGCGGAAACGGAACGTTTGGCATCGACGCATACGGGATGCCTAACGGCCGGTTTGTTGTACAGAACTCTGGCAATGTCGGGATCGGAATTGGCAACCCAATCACCAGATTGCACGCTCAGGGCGCGAGCGATCAGCAGTCCACGCTGGCTATAAGCAGATCGGACAACAATAAATTCGTGCGCCTCGGGGTTGGCAGCTCGGGCGTAACCCTGGAAATTGATCCCACTTCATTTTTTACGATCTCGAACAACGGCGGCCTGGGCATCGGCGGCATCCTGAACGGCTATGAGTTGCTGCGCGTTACGGCGAGCGGTTCGGTTGGTATTGGAACCAGCGTGCCCGCCAGCAAACTGCATGTGATTGGCGACATCACGGTGAGCGGGGACGTTTTCCTGTCCGGTGCTGACTGCGCGGAGCACTTCGACGCGTCAGACAAACTACTGCCTGAGCCGGGCACGGTGGTTGTGATTGATGAAACCGGCGCGCTGAGGGAGAGCCGCAAAGCATACGACAAGGGGGTTGCAGGCGTCGTTTCAGGCGCTGGCGAATACAAGCACGGTCTTGTTCTCGATAAGCGGGCACAAGCCGGTCGGATTCCAGTCGCACTTGTCGGCAAGGTCTTTTGTAAGGTTTCAGCTGAGTATTCGTCGATCAATGTCGGGGATTTGCTGACGACCTCGCCGACGGCCGGCTGTGCTATGAAGGCGACCGACGCTGCCAAAGCTTTCGGGGCGGTGTTGGGGAAGGCGCTGAAGCCTCTGCAAGGTGGTCTCGGTCTTATCCCCATATTGGTGGCTCTCCAATAAATGACGCATGGAAGTGTATTGTCATGGCCGATCCGCAACAACCTTCGGGAAATATTGCCAGCGCGCTGAACGACATCTTCAAGGTTCAGAACAGCACTATAAACACGATCAGCGACATAACTGGAGCAATAGCAGACGCCGCTGGCGCTATAGGAGGGATAGGCTCGGTCGTCTCCCTCGTTCTCGGTTTTATAAACTCTGGCCAACCTGATGAAATTCAAACCGCTGTTCAGACCATTCAAACCACAATCAATAATGATTTTGCGAAGTTGAGCGCGGAGAATATTGCATTTCAAATCCTGCAGAGAAACACGACTCTTCAGGGGTATATCAGTCCAGCTGAGACCCAGTTACAGTCGCTGCCGGCATTCATCAATACAAACCCCACCCCGGCGCAGGTCGTTTCCTATATTGGCCCGTGTATTACGGCGCTGAATGATTTCAGCGGCCAGGATGACCTCGTATGGAATATGCCATCAGGCTCATGGATTTACTGGACGGACGTGGGGGAATATGAGAGCACTTGCTACTACCTTGATGTGGGGGGCGGTTGGAATGCTCCGTCGGTAGATGTGGGATATGGCGAGTTGGACGCCCCGCTGAATGCGGACGGCACTGTATTTATCCCCGTCAATAGTCTGCCACTTTACCTGTACGGCGTTTGCATTTTCCTTGCTGTCGGGGCTGCGCTGGATCCGAACTTCGCCGTCAACTACGCGGATGTGCTTAGGTCTGCTGCAACCACGCTGCAGTCAAAACACGACCAAACCATGCAGAACGGGTTTACCCCGCTCTCTCCACCTAACTGGACCGCTGGAGGGATAGGCTTGCAGCAAACCGCGTGTCCTGCGCCTGTTGGAGGGGCACCACCGCCGCGTCCACCGGGACTGAGGCTCATCTATGCATCAGGCTCGATGCCGCCGCCTCTCGCTGGGGCGCTTATTGAATATGGCGCCGTCGAGAAGTTTTCCGGCTTCAGTTCAATTGGGGACAGCTATCAGATCAATTTCACCACTACTAATGTCATCTTCGATCCGGCGGTCTTCAATAAGCTGCAGATCCGCCTGATGAAACGTGCAAAAGCTGTTTATGTTGCGGTAGGACTTCGCAACTTCTGGATAATCATCAATAAGCTAAAAAAACTGATTGGGGACTCTTTGCTGCCTGGGCCCAATTTCGCGGACTGGTCGCTGCGCCAGGTTTTCGCGCAGGCGCAATTGCCGGGAACTGCCGCGGGCAAAAGCGTGAGAGCGCTGGGAGCGTTCCTCATTGGCACCCAGCCTTTGGATACTCCATTCTCGGCAGGCGCGACCAGTTTTTCTTTAAGAGACCTGCTAACGAATTTTAGTGATTAGTTGCCGGAATTCGCCTGAACGGTCGAGGAGACTGCTAGAGTATTGCTTCCCAATGCGGAGAGCGGTTGATGAACGCCTATGTTTGCTGTCGCAACGCGATTGCTCACGTAATGCCACACAAACCATCCGAGAGCGGAAAGCAGCACTAAGAGCACACCAACACCCGCCCAGCGCAGACGGACATCGGGGC
>NZ_DASQIX010000079.1:0-4414 GCF_035631355.1 Alloacidobacterium sp. | reverse complement strand
CGCCGGAGCGACGCCCAATTTTTCGCAGGTGTGGATGTAGATCGCCGGATCGGGCTTCGCGATCCCCAGTTCGCACGACCATGTGTGATGGTCGAAGTCGCCCAGCCATGAAAACTCCTGCCGCATGTAGGCCAGTGTGTCTTCGCCCATGTTCGACAGAATGCCGATCTTCAACCCAGCTTCGGTCAGCGACTTCGCCCACTTCAGCATCGGCTCATTGATCGTGCACCACATCAACACATCGTTTTCGATCAGCCGCTCAATATCAGTTGCAGTTAATTCAATGGCCGTATCCGAAGCAAACTTCTTCCAGTAGGCAGGTCCATCCAGTTGACCCATGTCATACGCATGGCGATGCGTCCAATAATGCCGGTCAAACGTGTCGTGGTCGAGTCCGGTAATGGTCAGCAGGTTTTTGAGCGCAGCGGGTTCCTGCGGCTGGCTCAGCACCATCCCGTAATCGAAGATCACTGCGCGAATCGCCATGCAAAGCACCTCTCGATTCCATTATGCGGGATTGTCAATGAAAAGGTTGAATCGCACGACATCCGATGTCATCCTGAGCGAAGCGCCGAAGGCGCGCAGTCGAAGAGCCTGCCTTAAGCCTGCCGAAGGGATCTGTGATTTTTACGCAGCCGCACGAAAACGGGTGCCCTATTCTATCGCGCTGATGTTGCGCGATAGGGTGGGAAAGCACGGACCCCAACCCAGAACATCATTACGTCTTGCGAAGCAAGACCAGGTAGAAGCACCGGCCTTCAGGCTGGTGAAATATGCCGGGAACAACAGGGCTTCAGCCCCGGGCCTTTTAAGATAACCCCATGCACTTCTCCGCGCGCACTAACTGGGAAACAACCGAAACCGATCTCGCCCGCGCGCTCCGCGAGAGAAGGGAATCAGGCCAGCCAATCTACGACCTTACCGCCTCCAATCCAACCCATTGCGGATTCAGCTATGACGAAGCCGCCATCCTCGCGCCGCTCGCCGCGCCGGAAGCTCTGATTTATGATCCCAACCCGCAAGGCATCCTCAAAGCCAGAGAAGCCGTCTGCGCCTATTACCGCGACCACGGGGCGATTGTCGATCCGGCACAGATCTTCCTCACTACCAGCACCAGTGAAGCCTACAGCTACGTTTTCCGCCTCCTCTGCGATCCCGGTGACGAAATCCTCATCGCGCAGCCCAGCTATCCGCTCTTCGACTTTCTCGCCGCATTAGATGACGTGAAACTCACTCCCTATGCTCTCTTTTACGACCACGGCTGGCACCTCGACATCGAATCTGTCCATCAACGCATCACGCCGCGCACCCGCGCCATCGCATTGGTCCACCCCAATAACCCCACTGGCCACTTCACCAAAGCGAATGAACGAGCCCAACTCGAAGCTCTCTGTGCCGAACACAACCTCGCTCTCATCATCGATGAAGTCTTCCTTGACTACCCGCTCGAACCTGCACAGACAAAGACCTTTGCCGCCGGCCTCCATCCAGCCTTAACCTTCGTCTTGAGCGGACTGAGCAAAATTGCCGCCCTACCGCAGATGAAAGCAGCATGGATCGCAGCCTTCGGCCCCGGCGAAGCCCTGAAGCAATCGCTCTCCCGACTCGAAATCATCGCCGACACCTTCCTCTCCATGAACGCGCCTATCCAGCACGCGCTGCCTCACTGGCTCACGCACCGCCACGCAATACAGCAGCAGATCACCGAACGAACAAAGAAAAACCTCGAAACCCTCGACGCGCTCCTCGCCAAGCAGAGCATGGTCACTCGATTGGCCGTTGAAGCAGGCTGGTACGCCGTCCTCCGCATCCCCGCCATCCGCAGCGACGAGGAAACAGCTATCGACCTCATCCGCAGCGCCGGAATCTCCACCCACCCCGGCTACTTCTTCGGTTTTCACGGAGACGGCTGGTTGGTAGTCAGCCTGTTAACACCGGAAAATGATTTTAAAATCGGCTTGGAGGCTCTGATTCGCACACTGAATGAGCCATAGCTACTCAATGAGTACCAAGCCCTGATATCGACAGTTGACACCCGAACCGGTAGCATCGCTGGGCCGTCTTCTCTGGACCTATACGTCACAGCTTCTAAGGACCCCTAACCCGACTTGATCTTTACTCGGCGCTTCACCCAACGTTCCGAGCTCATCCTAATATTGAGAGAACGAGACAGAGCGCTCACCTCGCATGAACGACAAGTTCCTGGCGTGCGTGTTCAAGGAACATCTGTGCCGAACTGGGCGATTCCTTATCCATGGAATCTCCACTCTTTCGAACGGGAACAGCGAAATCCTGCGGCAAAGCCTCGCCGTAGAGAATCATCAATTCTGTCCGGCGATCCGCGGACGGCACATGAAACATACGGACCATGGCAGTGTTATGCGGCAACGAAATGTGCCATTTCGCAAGCAGCTGTACCATGGCGGCGCCGTCCGATCCTTTGTCATCCAGGAGCAAGGCTCCAAGATCGGGGAAGCTCTTCACGTCATAGTTGAATGGAAGATTGCCCATTTGGGTCGTAGGCATAGAAGCATAGTCATAAGTAAAGTTGTTGGTCGGCAGGAAATGTTCGAACTGTATCAGCAAGAATTGCTTCGCAATGTTCTCGCGGCCCGGCCTGGCAAAAACGTACTGTTCGGCCTCGGCGTTTCCATGGAGATTCACTTGTTGCTTACCCACGAATAGGAATCCTCTCCCAATGGTCAGCTGCACCTTAGGGAACTTCTCTGAAACGATTGTCCTGCCTTTCAAATGACGTAGCACACTTGTGTTGGCCTCGACCGCTCCCTGGGCAAACGTGGTACTCAGGAGAACGAAGCAGATTGCCGCGACGATCACTGTCCTGCCGCCCGGAAGGTGCATCGTTTCATTTGAATACATTTTCACTGCCCCCGTTTTGAATACGCACGATAAGTAGGGAGAGTTCCTGCGAACTGATGCCCAGAGCAACTCCCTAAAGCGCGGATTTCATTTGGAATGCATCTGGATTTAAGGATCATCGCCAAGTCACCCAGCGATCCTAAAAGAAAGAGTGGTGCTATTTCGAGACGGCTGGGTGGTGATGGACCTATTGGCCTGGAGAGCGAATCCGGAACCGGCATGAGAGCCATCGTCATGAGTTGCAGAACATGGCCCGGCGCGGCCACGATCCAGGCTAGTGACGCGCGACACTCGCAGCGGCAGGTGTGATCGGCACGACCTGCAGGCGTTCATCAAAAAAGAATAGGCTGTTCCGGCCTGAGTCTTTCACCGTGTACATAGCCGTGTCGGCATTACGAATGAGTTCCTCGGCGCTGCGCCCGCCTTCGGGAAAGATGGAGATGCCGACACTAAGGGTCAGCGTGACTTGCCGGCCGCTGATCTCGATGGGCTGTGAGGCGTTGCGCATAATCTGCCGGGCGCATTGCTCAACCTCTTGTACGGTGCGGAATTCGGGCAGCACGATGACGAACTCATCTCCGCCCAGGCGCGCCACAGTGTCAGACTCGCGCACAGAGGAAAGCAGGCGCTGCCCTACCGTGGCAAGAAGGACGTCCCCATCCGCGTGGCCGAGCGAGTCATTGATCTGCTTGAAGTAGTCGATGTCCACGAGGAAAATGGCAACCTTCTGGGCATGGTTCTGAGCGCGGAGGATGGCTTTTTGGAGACGCTGATAAAGCAGCGTACGATTAGCGAGGCCGGTCAGGTGGTCGTGATGCGCGAGATAGTTGACGTGATCGGAGCGGCGGCGGTGTTCGGTGACGTCGCGGCTGGTGATGGCGATGCCGTTGCCGAGCCGTACGACCTGGACGTTGAGCCAGGTAGCTTTGATCATCTCGTCATCGAGAAAGACTTCACAGGTATAAGGGCTGCCGGTGCGGACGACCTCACGGTATTTGTGGATGAGGCCGGAATGGATCATGAACGGCCGAACTTCGGTAAGAACTTTGCCGTAGAGGCTTTCACGGGGCACGCCAAGGCGGCGCTCAGCGTTTGGATTGATGTAGCTGAAGGCAAAGTCGACAATAGTCCCTGATGTATCAGGGATGCCATCGAAGATGTAGAAATCATCCAGAGTGCATTCTGCCGCGGCAAAGAACCGGGCATGGTCCGTGGTACCGGATGTGCTTACCGGCCAAAGACGCCTGGCAAGAAAGGCATTTAAAAAAGCGCGGGACAGCCCCCAGCAACGATTGCGCATATCTATGATTTCGACCCTGTCGGCCCAAGCCGAGATAGGAAATGAGAACAATCATACCATCGTCGCTAACAGGAAATAGGAGTGCGATCCGGATAACGGGCATCCATGTAAGTCACTGTCAAGAGAAAAGCACGAGTTTTCCTGCGCGCTCCGTGGAGGGCGCGCTGTTCGTTCGATCAGGATAACGCTGCGCACGTGTGCCTCTCGGCGGGGTGGTTCCTTGCAGAACCGGAC
>NZ_DASQIX010000078.1:0-6646 GCF_035631355.1 Alloacidobacterium sp. | reverse complement strand
ATCGACAAGGGTGCGCATTTGTCCGCGGTCAAGTGAATCCACGCGCTGGGACAAGACTTTAATTCCCTTCACCTCAACGGCCTGATCGGCGGCGCTTGAAACTGCCGAAGCAGCGGACTTCATGCGAATCTGCTCCAGTTCGCGGCGGAGCTTCTTTAGCTCCTCGTCCTGTGCGCTGAGTTTGTGCTTGAGCGCGTCGACGGGTGAGAGGTCTGCGCTTGACGAAAGCTGTGAGGCAAGTTGCGCCACCTCGAAGCCGCGGCGAAACTCGTTCAGAGCGCCAAGTCCGGTGACAGCTTCCACGCGCCGCACTCCTGAAGACACGCTGCCTTCGCCCAGCAGCTTCACGACTCCGATCTCGCCCGTCGCTCCGGTGTGCGTGCCGCCGCAAAGCTCGGTCGAGAAGTCGCCGATCTTAACGACACGGACTTTTTCTCCATACTTCTCGCCGAAGAGCGCCATCGCGTGATACTCATTGATGGCCACGTCGATTGGAACGTCTTCCAGCGTCACGACGCGTGTGTTCCCGAGCACTTCCTTATTGATGAGGTCTTCGATGTCCTGCAACTCTTCATCGGCAATCGCGGTGAAGTGCGAGAAGTCGAAGCGCAGGCGGTTTGGTTCCACCAGCGACCCGGCCTGCTTGACGTGCTTGCCCAGCACCTCGCGCAACGCGGCGTGCAGCAGGTGCGTCCCGGTATGGTTGCGCCTCGTGGCGTTGCGGGAATTGCCATCGACCACCGTGTCCACCTTGTCACCAATCTTGAGCGCCTGGCGCAAAATCGCTTTGTGCGCGAAGACGCCCTGAACCGGCTTGGTGCATCCGCTCACATCGGCGACGACGGAGTTGTGGTCGTCGGAATAGAGCCAGCCCGTATCGCCAATCTGACCACCGGAATCGGCGTAGAAGCTCGTGTGATCGAGCACGATTTCGACCGCATCGCCGGGATTCGCCGCCTGCACACCTTGGCCATCCTTGATGATGGCCAGCACTTCGGCTCCGGTGGATATGAGCTGACGATAGCCCTCGAAGACAGTCTTCGGAAGCTCCCGGAATACCGGGCTCGCCGACTGCTTCGTTCCGCCCTTCCATGAGGCGCGCGCACGGGCCTGCTCTTCAGCACGGGCTTTTTCAAAGCCTGTTAGGTCGAAATCTATACCTGCATCGTGGCAGGCATCTTGAATGAAATCAAGTGGCAGGCCGTAGGTTTCATAAAGGTGGAAAGCTTTATCACCAAGTAGAGTTTGGTTTGAATTTACTTCTCGATGCGCTGCCTCAAGAAGGATTTCGCGTCCTCCCGCGAAGAAGTTCAAAGACGCGCCGCCTTCTGCCAACCAATCGTTCAATGCTCCAGATTCATTTCCCAGAAGAATCTCTTCCGCCTCTTCTCTCTTATCTTTAATTCGTTGGATTTCTCTCTCTAGTTCGCGCGAACCTAATTCAATCACCCGAGCAAACTGCCGCTCCTCGGCCTCTACAACCTTCGCAACACGGTCTGCACTTTCCTTCAATTCCGGATAAGCATCCTGCATCTCATCGCGAACGGCAAAGACCATATCGCGCATGAAGGGTTTTTCCTGCCCAAGCAAGCGGCCATGCCGAATGCCACGACGCAGTATCTTGCGCAGCACGTAGCCGCGTCCTTCATTTGCAGGCAGCACCCCATCTGAAATCAAAAACGTAGCAGCGCGGGCGTGGTCGGCAATGATGCGCAATGAAGGATTTTCGACAAGATTCTTATCGATCGTTTCTTGTAGCCGCTGTTCTTCAAGTTCAGATCTTGCGGGAGGCAGAGGGTTGGTTGGGCCCTGCGCCATCCATAAATGTTGAGATCTGTACTGTTGATCCGTCAGTTTACCCGCAGTCCGTATCAGCGGCATGAACAAATCCGTCTCGAAATTCGAAACCTTCCTCTGCAGCACGGCAGCAGTGCGTTCAAGCCCCATGCCTGTATCAATTGAAGGCTTGGGCAGCAGGTTCAGCTCGCCGTGGGCGTTGCGATCGAATTGCATGAAGACCAAGTTCCATATTTCGACGTAGCGGGCGTCATCGCGGCCGAAGGGCTTGTCTTCTCCAGTCTCCGAAGCATCAATGCCCATGTCATAGAAAATCTCCGAGCAGGGGCCGCAGGGGCCGGTGTCGCCCATCTGCCAGAAGTTGTCCTTGCTGCCGCATTCGTGGATGCGGTCGGCGGGAACTCCCTGCGCGAGCCACAGGTTGTAGGCCTCCTCATCGCGGGGCACGCCGTTTTCACCCTTGAAGATGGTGACGTAGAGGCGGTCTTTCGGAATTCCGAACCATTCGGGCGACGTGACCAGTTCCCAGGCGTAGGCGATGGCGTCCTTCTTGAAGTAGTCGCCGAAGCTGAAGTTGCCCAGCATCTCGAAGAAAGTATGGTGGCGGCGGGTGAAGCCGACATTTTCAAGGTCGTTGTGCTTGCCGCCGGCGCGGACGCATTTCTGCGAAGTGGTGGCGCGGTTGTAATCGCGGTGTTCGAGGCCGAGAAACACGTCTTTGAACTGGTTCATGCCTGCATTGGTAAAGAGCAGCGTGGGGTCGTTGGCAGGAACCAGAGAAGACGAGTGCACGCGGCGGTGCCCTTTCGTCTCAAAAAACTTCAGGAACATCTCACGTATTTCAGAGCCGTAACGGTATTGCATCTTTCAAGTCTAGCAGTCGGCAGGCTATGATTTTCCCCACGATGGCATTGCGCGCTGCTTCGATATTTTTGGTCATATCCGCTCTCGCAGCCTCTTGCATGGCACAGAAATGCAAGGGGATGGAAGTCAAGTACGAGAACGACATCCAGTACCCGAACGAAGCCCGCGCCTCGCACTTGCAGGGCGAGGTTGTACTGCAGCTTCACATTGCCGCAGACGGCTCACTGACGGCGGATATCGTCTCCGGGCCGCCTGCTCTTGCTGAGTCCGCCAAACGCTTTGCCGAGAGCTGGAGCATCACCTGGCCTTCATCAAATACAGCGGCGGCGGCGTGCGCTCCGGTCCTGCGGGTGACCTACAAGCTGAAGGCGGACGGCTTCAAGGTGAAGGAGAAGCTGCCAACGCACATTATGGTGGAAGCGCCTCCGATTGAGACGAATGAGCCTGCACCGCACTAATGGCCGATGGCTCGTAAGTATCGAGAATCAAGCTATTTCATCGTCCTTATAAAACCCTTTTATCGGGCTTAGGCTCTCCTTACCTCATCCTTCCTAATCTGAAGTGTTCGCTTTGAGCGACCGGGACTGACAAACTCTGCCCGGTCTCGAACGCACACAGATAAGGGAGAATGATGAGGGCCAAATGGAAGTCAGCACTTTGCGCGGCAACTGCCGCGATTTGTTTTCTAGTAGGGTTAAGTGGATCGGCACAATCAGTCACAGAGACGGTTACAGATGAACCATCTTCTTCGCCTGGAATTCCGGACGCCCCCAGCACAAAACAGCGGAATTTTGCTGAGCGCTGGGCGAAGTTCTACACCGACGATTGGAGTGGACAGAGCACCGGCAGCAGCGATTCCGCTCCACAGAAGCGCGGCCTACCCGCTCCGCTTGATTCGCCGCCTTTTCCCAACAGTGACTGGAGTTACGGTGGATCGCAGGACATCGGCGCGCCGGATGGCAATGTCTATCCACTCATGAAAGCCCTCAATCACGAGAAGAGCCGCACAAAAGTCTACGGGTGGATCGAGCCAGGATTGAACTTCAGCACATCCAGCAAGAACAACTTCCCCGACTCCTACACGGTCTTCCCCAATCGCCTCGAACTCGATCAAGCCGTGATCTATATTGAGCGGCTCGCAGATACGGTGCAGACGAAGCACTTCGACTGGGGTTACCACATCACAGCCTTCTACGGAACTGACTACCGATTCACGACAGCCAAAGGCTATTTCAGCCAGCAGTTGTTACTATTCAACCGCCAATATGGCTTCGATCCGGTGATGGAATATGTGGACCTCTACTTTCCGCGCGTAGCGCAAGGCATGGATGTGCGCATGGGGCGCTTTATTTCCGTGCCCGGCATTGAAGCGCAGCTGGCACCGAACAACTACATGTTTACGCATTCTCTTCTCTACACCATCGATCCGTTTACCGATACCGGAATCATGAGCACTATCAAGCTCAACAAGCGTTGGCTCGTGCAGGCAGGCTTCTCTGCTGGGCACGATGTTGCGCCCTGGACGCCGGATCGCAAGCCCACCGTTCATTTCTGCCTGAATTACACGACTGCAAGTGGTAACGACAACCTGTATGGCTGCGCCAACGGCATCAATGACGGCAAGTATGCCTATAACAACCTGCAGCACTACGATCTGACCTGGTACCACAAGTTCAATAAAAGCTGGCACACTGCCACGGAGGCCTGGTACATGTACGAGCGCGATGTTCCAAACGTAGCGGGCAATGTCGAGAACCCCGTTCCGACAGAGATCGGGGCAAACGGCGCCTTCTGTCAACCAGGGCAGTTGCGCTGCACCGCTCCGGAATATGCCATCGTGAACTACCTGCAAAAGGAATTCAATCCGCGCCTGTTCCTGTCATTCCGGTCAGATTTTCTGGATGACAAAAAAGGTCAGCGCACCGGCTACGCGACTAAATACAGTGAGAACACTCTGATGTTCGGCAAATGGATGGGCAATACCATTCTTATCCGACCCGAGATTCGCTTTGACCGCTCATGGGATCTGAAGGCATATAACAACGGTAAGAATAACAACCAATTCACCTTTGCTGCTGACCTGATCTACAAGTTCTGATCGTACGAGGCAGCCCTCGGCTCAATCAGAGTCGGGGCTGTCTTCGGGATCGATGGATTCGAGCGCGGAGAGGGTTTCTTCGTCTATGTCCCAGTTTTTGAGGATTTTGAAGATCAGTCCCGTTGAGAAGCCGGCGCGGACGAGCATCCGCATGATGTGTGCGGTTTCTTTGTCATTTGTGGGCTTTTGGATGCGTTTTCGTGTCAAAAAACGGCGAATAAGCTGTTCTTCGTTGACATTTTCGTAGGCAGCGTCAAGGGTCTTCGCGATGACGTTGGCGTGCACCCCTTTCTGGACCAGGCCTTGGCGGACACGCCGCTTGCCGAAGCTGGAGTTCTCCTGCCTGAGACGCGCATAGTCAGTCGCGTAGTTGGTGTCGTTGAGATAGCGCTGGGCTTTCAGGCGGGCTATGACGTGGTCTATTTTTGCCTCGCCTTGTTCGCCCTCTTCGACGCGGGGGCGCATCATTCGCTTTAATTCGGCGACGGTGCGCATACGGCGGCCGAGAGCACCTATAGCGTACTCGTAGAGCGCGGATTCGTCGAGAGGTTGTTTTTTCTTCGGCGTGGAGCGGAATGGCATTATTGATGATTATCTGACCTGAAAGGCTCCCATGTCTCTACGAGACATGGGCATCCACGATTCTCTTAATGCCTATTTCGTCCACTGATCTACCCAATCATTCACTGTTTTGTACCAGAGCTGGGAGTTTTGCGGTTTCAGGACCCAGTGGCCTTCGTCGGGGAAGTAAAGCATTTTTGAGGGCACTTTCATGCGTTGGAGGGTGGTGAAGAGCTGATAGCCTTCGGAAACGTCGAGGCGGTAGTCGAGCTGGCTGTGAATGACGAGCGTTGGGGTTTTGAAGTTTGTCTCGGCGAGCATGGGCGACCATTTGCGGTAGAGGGCGCGGTTCGTCCAGGGAGTGCCCTTGAACTCCCATTCGTTGAACCACAACTCGTCGGTTGTTCCGTAAGCTGATTCAGGATTGAACATGCCGTCGTGCGAGACGATGCAGCGGAAGCGGTTGGTGTGGCCAAGAATCCAGTCGGCCATGTAGCCGCCGTAGCTTGCGCCCAGCGCGCATTCGCGCGTCTTGTCGATGAAGCTGTAGTGCTGCTCGGCGTAATCGAGCCCGCGCATCAGGTCGATGTAGGGCTTGCCGCCCCAGTCGCCGTTTACGCCGTCGATAAAGGCCTGTCCGTAGCCGGTCGAGCCGCGCGGATTGATCATGATGACGACATAGCCGTTTGCGGCGAAAAGCTCCGCATTCCAGCGATAGCTCCAGCTATCGCCCCATGCACCCTGCGGGCCTCCATGGATAAGGAATTTGACCGGGTATTTTTTGTTGGGGTCGAAGTTAGGAGGCTTGATGAGAAAGCCCTGAACTTTTGTTCCGAGAGCGCCAACGAACCAGAAGTCCTCCATTTTCGATATATCCAGAGAAGAGAAGAGGTCGTCATTGAGGTGAGTCAGATACGGTGGCTCGTATGTAGGTGGTGTTACATCCTTGGCTGGTCCGCTTTTGGTAAAGTCAACCGCAAATTTTCGGGCGCTATCGTCCATCTCTAACGGATCAGCTGCTGCGATCTCCGAGGGGCGATCGATTCTCATCAAATTGCCAATGAGTATTAGTCGTCCATTTCGCAGCACGGGATGAATGTCACTCCACCCGCCACGGGCCTTGCCAAAGCGGTGCAGGTCGTCTCCGGTGATATTTGTCTCATAAACAGGGGTTTCACCTCGATCTCCGGCTACGAATAAGATATGTTGCGAGTCATCGACCCAGACAAATTCGTCAACCCATCGATCCAGCGCTTTTTCCGTGGGTGCTCCACCTGTTTTGGGATATGTTTTCAGGGTCAACTCGACTTCGTGAGCAATTTTCGT
>NZ_DASQIX010000077.1:0-40653 GCF_035631355.1 Alloacidobacterium sp. | reverse complement strand
CCCCAACGACACCACCGACGCCTACGACACCATCGACTGGCTGGTCAAGAACGTGCCCGAATCGAATGGAAAAGTCGGCATGATCGGCTCATCCTATGAAGGCTTCACTGTGGTTATGGCGCTCATCGATCCGCATCCGGCATTGAAAGTCGCCGCGCCGGAAAGCCCAATGATCGACGGCTGGATGGGCGACGATTGGTTCCACTACGGCGCGTTTCGTGAAGTGAACCTCGACTACTTCACAGAGCAGACTGCGGTTCGCGGCGCAGGCGAGCCCATTCCGCGCATGAATTATGACGACTACACCAACTTCTTGGAAAAAGGTTCAGCAGGTGATTTCGCCCGTTACGGCGGCCTTGATCAGCTTCCCTTCTGGCGCAAAATTGAAGAACATCCTGCCTACGACGCTTTCTGGCAGGGGCAGGCGCTGGACAAAATCATGGCGAAGGTTCCGCTGAAAGTCCCTGTCATGTGGCTGCAAGGGTTATGGGACCAGGAGGACATGTGGGGCGCCATCCACAGCTATGAGGCAGTTGAGCCGAAGGACACAAATAACGACAAAAATTATCTCGTGATGGGTCCGTGGCGGCACAGCGGGGTCAATTACGAAGGATTTACACTCGGCCCGCTGCGTTGGGACGGCGACACTGCATTGCAGTTCCGCCGCGATGTGCTGCTGCCATTCTT
Source organism: Alloacidobacterium sp. (assembly GCF_035631355.1). NCBI lineage: Bacteria > Pseudomonadati > Acidobacteriota > Terriglobia > Terriglobales > Acidobacteriaceae > Alloacidobacterium > Alloacidobacterium sp. Next base: position 39,966 of record NZ_DASQIX010000077.1, on the reverse strand, counting down.
CAATCAATATCTGCTCGACGGTGCGCCCAAAGCCGACACGCCCCCAGTCTTTATCTACAACACAGGCGAGAACCACTGGGACCGCTTCAAGTCCTGGCCTCTGAGCTGCGATACAAACTGTCCCGACAAATCGCAGCCGCTTTTTCTCACCGCAAATGGCAGCCTGTCTTTCGAACCCCCAAACGCGGCATCGCCGAAATACGACGAGTATGTCTCCGATCCGGCAAAGCCCGTGCCCTACCGGCCGCGTCCTGTCTATGCCGAGGACGAAGACGCCTGGAGATATTGGCTGGTCAATGATCAGCGTTTTGTCGATGGCCGCTCTGACGTGCTGACATACGTCAGCGAGCCACTCACGAAACCACTGCGGCTGAGCGGACCGCCGGAAGTAAACCTCTACGCCTCGACGAGCGGCAGTGACAGCGACTGGGTCGTGAAGCTCATCGACGTTTACCCCGGTACAGTTCCTTCGCAACCCGCAATGGGCGGTTACGAGCTGCCGATCTCGCTCGACATTTTCCGCGGTCGCTATCGCACCAGCTTCGAACACCCTGAAGCCATCACGCCAGACAAGCCTCTGCTCTACCGCTTCGGCCTGCCCACAGTGAACCACGTTTTCGAGCCGGGCCATCGCATCATGGTGCAGGTACAGTCCAGCCTCTTTCCGCTCTATGACCGTAATCCTCAGACTTTTGTGCCGAACATCTTCGATGCAAAGCCCGCGGACTACAAAACCGCCACGCAACGCATATGGCACACTCCCGGCGAGGCCAGCTTCATCAATTTGCCGGTTGTGAAGTAGCGCATTAAGTTAACCGACCTGTATGTGGCCAGGCCGTTCAACCCTGCGTTTCTCAATGACGACGATTGAATCGTAGACATGGATGGCGCCCACGAGGTCTCGCGCCGGCGTAGATTGCGCTTTCCTGTGATACCAGGCGTGCATGTCGTCGATCATGGCTTTGATGTCCTCAATCATGGTGCCTTTGCGCCGGTATCCGCCTTCCCAGAACCCCGGCCAGTAGGAGGAGTGCAGGTCTTCAATGACGTAGAGCCCGCCTTCTTTCAATAAAGGAAACAACGCGTCGAAGCTGGCGCGCTGGTGCCGTCCGATATGTGATCCGTCGTCCAGAACGATGTCTGGAGCGCCCATCTCATCGACAACGGAACGCAGAAACCCGGCATCATCCTGGGAACCAATCCGGACCTGGTTTGGCGGCGTTGCGTAGGCTGAGCAGCGAGGATCGACGTCAACCCCGAAAATCGTGGCATCCGGGCCGAAATACTCCCGCCACAACTCCAGCGATCCACCTCTGAAAACCCCGATTTCGAGCATCCTTACCGGAGTGTTCCTGTACGCCGCAAAATGACGGTCGTAGATGTCGAGGTAGTGTATCCACTTGTGAACGATCCTCCCATGATGCGCGTAGAACAATTTGCCCAGGCCATTGGACGCTGCGACAGACAGACGCTCTCTTTCGTCAGGCGGAAGTTCAAATTCTTTCAGGGTGATCGCGCGGCTCGGAAGTCCGGCTATCTTTCGCCATTTTTCCGCTGCGCGAAACTTCAGGTCAGGCCATGGCATTGCTATATTCTCCACTCCTCTTCTTAGAAAAATGATATTACGGCGGCGCTGGTCCGGGCACAGCAATACCCGGGCAATTCTCGATCAACGCGCATCGTCAATCTTCGTCGCCGCTCTCAGGCATGTTGTCCGGTGTGATTGCCGGATCGAGCGGAGCGAGATGGGCGCCGAGAAGTTGAAGATTCATCTGTGCTGAGGAGGTTTTTAGTTTCTCCCATCGCGCCAATACTTCATGCAGTTCCTCGGCCGAGTGTTCAGCCGCCTGCTGCTGCGCTTTTGTCGGCGCCGCGTCGGCCTGCCCAACCTGCGAGTAAAGCGCTGCCTGTTCTCGCGTCACATCATCTAATCCGGGCTGTTGTTCGCCCTTCGCATCCTTGCTTCCACTCACCAGAGCAGCCAGGTCTTCATCTAGATGCTTGAGTGCGCCGGACAGTTGGCCCTGCGCCTGTGGCAGACGTTTGGCGATCTGTTCCCGTATAGAATGCGCCTGCATGTCCGCCTTTGCGCTCTCGTCCGCTCCAGCAGCCAGTTTGCTTTCTGTCGTGAAAAGGGCTTCGAGGTCTGTTGCGGACGTGATGACCCGCGGGTCCATTTTCACCGTCAACTGTTGCGTTAGGCTGTGCCCGTCAGCCGAAAGACGCACGGTATAAACGCCTGGCAGAACAAGCGGGCCGAGCGGGGTGGTGGGCGTATCATGGGGCGTTGCGGAGATGGGATACTCGCGATGCGCCGCCGTCGGTGAAGGACCGCGAAGGTCCCAGACCCAGCGGTGCATTCCCGAAGCGGCTGAGAGCACGCGCGGCATACGAATCCAGTAAAGGGGAATGAGCTGCTTGCCGAGTTCCGCTTCGGTTGTCTCGGGAACATCAGTGCTGGCATAACGGCGAACCAGCTTGCCGCTGCCGTCAAGAATCTCCAGCGTTACCGGGTCAGAGACAGACGGTGGTAGATAGTAGTCGATGATCGCGCCATCCGGGGGATTTTGGCCCGCAGGCTCATCCACTGGCAAAGGCGTGTCAGTATTCGTGTTGCGTCGAACGCGATAGACGTCAGCCGGCTTGAAGAGGAACGCATCGTTTTGTTGCGCCGCGTCCATCTGCCGCAGCGGCGCGATGTCATCGAGAATCCAGAATGAGCGCCCATGCGTGGCCACGATCAGATCGTCGCCCTCAATCCAAAGGTCGCGCATGGACGTGTGCGGCAGGTTAAGTTGAAGCGATTGCCAATGACTACCGTCATCGAGCGACATCCAGACCCCTGTTTCAGTGCCCGCGAAGAGCAGCCCTTTGCGGACCGGGTCTTCGCGAACAGTATTGACGGGCGAGTCGTCCGGCAGACCGGCGGTAATCGATTGCCAAGTGCGGCCGCCGTCGTGCGTGCAGTAGATGTAGGGATGAAGATCGTTGATGCGGAAACGGCTGACTGAGGCGTAGACCGTCTCGTCATCGAAATGCGACGCGCTTAACTGCGTCACCTTGCTCCACGGAATCATGTCCGGCGGCGTAATGCTTTTCCAGTTTTTGCCGCCGTCCTGCGTTGTCCAGATCAGGCCGTCATCGGTTCCCGCCCACAGCGTGTCCACATTTCGGTACGAAGCGGCAACCGAATAAATCGCGCCACGGCGTTTTGCCTGCTCTTTTTCTGGAAGGTCGGGCAGCGAGGCCGGCTTGCCCGCATATTCCCGCGTCAAATCCGGACTGATGGTCCGCCATGATTGCCCGCCGTCTTCCGTCGCATACAAGGCATTAGCGGCGTAATAGAGAAGATGCGGATTTACAGGTGAGAAGAGGATTGGTTCTGTGCGATCGGCGCGCGCGCCGTCACGCAAGGGAAGCGGCGTAACGTTCTGCACCTGCCCGGTGACAGTGTTGTAGCGTGAGACCTCGGTACGCCCTGCACCGTAAACAATCTCCGGATGCAGCGGATCAGGCGCGGCATAGCCATATTCGATAATGCCAACCGGATGCCAGTCGCGGAAGGTGATTTCGCCGTCGTTGCCTCGGCTCGAGATGCACACCGAGCCGCTTTCCTGCTGTCCGGCGCAAACACGATAGGGGAACGTATGCGTGACCGCGACATGATAAAGCTGTGCCGTCGGCTGGTTGTACCAGGAGCTCCAGCTTTCGCCGCGGTTCACGCTTACCAGCGCGCCCTGGTCGCTGACCAGCAGAATGATGTTCGGATCATTGGGGTTGATCCAGAGATTCTGGTAGTCATCGCCACCGGGAGCGCCGCGCAGACTGGTCCAGGTTTTGCCACCATCTGTTGAGCGGCAGGTCACAATGCTGGCGCTATACACCACATCCGGGTTCTTCGGATCTACAGCAGGCACAGGCAAGTCCCCACCGCCAATCTTCATCGCCGGACGGGGATCGTCAGTGATCTTCTGCCAGCTTTCGCCGGCATCGTCGGAGCGATAGACGCCTAGTCCTGCTCCCGAGCCATATGCTGATTCATGGGTGGTGGAGAGAGTGGCGTACAGACGGTTCGGATTGCTCGGCGCAACGGCTACATTGATCTGAATGAGATTGCTCGGCAGTCCCTTCGTCAATTGGCGCCAGGTATTGCCTCCATCCGCAGATTTGAACAAGCCGCCATGTGTCCCTTCATACTGGTTGCCGTCTTCCCACGGCCCTAGACGCGATTCCCACAATGACGCGTAGACAACATCAGGGTGCTGAGGATCGATGACAACGTCGGAGCCACCAGTATTCTCGTCTTTATAGAGAACCTTTTGCCACGTTGCTCCGCCATCTGTGGAGCGAAATATGCCCCGCTCCTCGTTCGGGCCATACGGATGCCCGAGAACAGCAGCAAATATGCGGTCGGAATTACGCGGGTCAACGGCGAGCGCTGGAATTTGCTGCCCGTCCCGTAGACCAAGATGCGTCCAGGTTTTGCCGCTGTCCTCCGATTTGTAGATGCCATCACCGACAGAAAGATCAGGGCGCTGAAGCCCTTCGCCGCTGGCAACGTAGATTACCCGGTCATTGGAGGGAGCAACGGCAATGGCCCCGATGGATTGCGTCGGTTCTCCATCGAATATGGGATTCCATGTACGCCCGTAATCGTCGCTCTTCCAAACCCCGCCATCAACCTGGCCAACATAAAACACGTTGGGCTGATCTGGTGCCCCGCTCGCCGCGCGCGTTCGGCCGCCGCGAAACGGCCCAATCATTCTCCAGCGAAGATCACTGAACTCAGCTGCGGAGTGTTGCTGCGCTTTCACATTCTCAAAGCCAAAGAACGTACACAGACAGGCGAGCGAAATCACGGCAAACATGCGCAACCGGGTCATAGGATCAAATCTCCAGGCAAAAAGCGTGCAAGCCAGTATAGGTCTGGCGATCAGCATGGTGTGCCGCGGTAGCCATCTGGCTTATTAATTTGCCGGCCGGCCTGCAAACGAACGCCAATATTTCAGACGCCCCGCTATATAATTCACGCGCACGTCATTTCCTCAAGGAAGGCCCTGTGAGCAACGTCGTCACACCTGCGCAAGCAGCCGCAACCTACGAACGAATCCAATGCCAGTGGTGCCAGGGCATGAACGACAAGACCGCCACGTCATGCAGCGCGTGCGGAGCGCCGCTCGACATTCGCAACGTCGTCAGCGATTCCGGATGGCGCGAAGCGCCCCGCATCCGCGACATGACAGAGATCCATTTCAATGCGAGCACCTGCCAGGTGGAAGGCGAGATCGTGCCCACAGCTGAAATCAACCTTGGCCAGGGAGATTCCATCTTTTTCGAGCACCACGTCATGCTCTGGAAGGACATTAATGTTCCGCTCAGCGTGATGTCTCTCTCAGGCGGGCTCAAGCGCGCTTTTGCCGGAATGCCCTTCATCATCAGTGTCGCCACAGGCCCGGGCCGTATTGCCTTTTCACGCGATGCCACCGGAGAGTTGGTTGTGCTCCCGTTGCATCCGGGCATGGAACTCGATGTGCGTGAGCATGCCTTCCTGCTCTGCTCTCACAACATCAACTATTCATTCGTGCGCATCAAGGGATTGGCCAATGTTCTCTTCGGTGGACAGGGCATGTATATGGACCGCTTCGTCACCTCAAATACTCCGGGCCTTGTCATTCTGCATGGCTATGGAAACGTCTTTGAGCGCAGGCTCGCAGCGGGCGAAAGCATCCTCGTCGAACCCGGCGCGTTTCTCTACAAAGACGCGTCGGTCACGATGCAGGTCGAGTTTCAGAAGCTTGGATCGGGACTCTTCGGGGCGACCGGCATGAACCTGGCCAGAATGACCGGCCCGGGCCGCATCGGCATTCAATCCATGTACGTGCACCATAAAACAGAGTAGAGGCCATCATGTTCTGCACCCATTGCGGAAAACCGCTCACCGCCGGCGTGAATTTTTGTACTTTCTGCGGTAATAAAGTCGCGGCCGCAACTACGACTGCTGCACCCCCCACGCCTCCGCCCCAGCCAACCGCGCCTCCGCCACCAGTGGCAACACCAGTAGCTTCGCAGCGCGCGCAGTCCATGGTTGCGCCGCAATCCGTCTATGCACACACGCCGCAACCCGCAGGCGCTCCGCAGACCTGTCAGTGGTGCGGAGCGCATTTCGACGCCGTCGCAGGGAACAGTTGTCCAAAATGCGGCGCTGCGCTTCAGGCTGCCCGCTCCGCGCCTTCTCTATCCGGCTGGCTTGAACTGCCACCGCGCAAAGACATGGCCAAGCTGCAATTCGGCAACTCGTCCTGCCAGATTGAAGGACTCTACGTTCCCGCAGCCGAAATGAACCTGGCCCCTGAAGACAGCGTGTACTTTTCCCATCACGTCTTGTTGTGGATGGACTCGCAGGTGAGAATGACGACCATGTCGATGAAAGGCGGCTGGAAGCGCATGCTTGCCGGCATGCCGCTCATCATGGCGCAGGCGCAAGGCCCCGGCCACATTGCCTTCTCAAAAGACGAGCCGGGAGAGTTGATCGCTCTGCCGCTGCAACCGGGACAGGCAGTTGACGTGCGCGAGCACATGTTTCTCGTGGCGACGTCCAATGTCGAATACGACTGGTTCCAGACCGGCGTCTGGTATCAGGTCAGAGAAGACAAGGACACCGAAACCATCTATCCGCTCGGGATGTTCATGGACCGCTTCTCTTCGCCTTCGCGGCCCGGGCTGCTCCTATTGCATGCGGGCGGCAGCGTGCTCGTTCGCAATCTTGCGCCTTACGAAGAAATTCTCGTGAAACCGACAGCGTTCGTATTCAAAGACCCATCCGTCCAGATGCAGCTTCATTTCGAGCACCCCAATGCTGGATTCATGAGCTGGGGATACTACACTAACCGCGCTATCTGGTTACGCCTGGTCGGCCCCGGACGTGTGGCAATTCAATCCGTATTCGAGCGCGTCGAGAAGGAAGGCGCAAACATCAATTCCTATTCGTACGCGACGATCCAGCGCTGGTAATTACCCCTGCGCTCCGCCGCATTCCGGGCAGAACTTTGCCGCCCGCGCAATCGAGTGCCCGCAATTCGTGCAGAACTTCGTATCGCCCGCAGCCGCAGGTCTTGCCGCTGCTGCCGGAGCACCGCCTACCGAAGGAGCTTGAGCTGCTGTGCTCATGGCGTTCGCCATCTGCTGGCCCATCGATAGCCCTGCCCCCAGACCAACACCCATCCCGGCCAGCCCGCCTTCATTCGCAGCGGCGATTGGCAATGATTGCGCCGCCTGGAATTGCGTATAGCGGTTCATGTCGCCCAGCATGTTCATGCTGATTTTCTGGTCGAGCATCTTCTGCAGCTCGTCAGGCAGCGAGACGTTTTCGACTACGAAGCTGTCCAACGTAAGGCCGAGCGCGCTGAACACCGGCCCCAGCTCGGTCTGCATGATCTCGGCCATCTTCGACTGGTTCGCCGCCATGTCGAGAAAATCCAGCGTGCTGGCCGCAAAAGCCGTCGTCATGCGTCCAACGATGGTATTCCGCAACTGGCCGTCCAGGTCGATCACGCTATAGACGGGGCGCGTGCCGCTGATTTTTTCGTAGAACACCTTCGGATCGGAGATGCGATAGGAGTAGATGCCGTAAGCGCGAATCCGCACCGCTCCGAACTCCTTGTCGCGGATCGTAATCGGCGTGGCCGTGCCCCATTTGCGGTCAATCTGCAGCCGCGTCGAGAAGTAGTACACATCTGACTTGAACGGAGACTTGAAAGCCTTGTCCCAGTTCATCAGGTATGTCAGGATGGGCAGCGTGTTCGTGCTGAGCGTGTACAGGCCTGGCCCGAACACATCAGCAATGCGGCCCTCGTTGACAAACACCGCCATCTGCGAATCGCGGACGGTGAGCTTGCCGCCGTTCTGGATTTCCATGTCTTCCATGGGGTAACGGTAAGCGAGCGTGCCGTCGCCGCTCTCAGTCCACTGAATAACGTCAATAAATTGCTTGGAGAAAAAACCCATACAAATCCGCCTTCGCCAGCAGTATAGTCCTGCGCGCGGAAAGTCCGCGCCCTATTCCTTCAGCTTCCAGTAATGGGCAAAGCCGTTGCGGCTGTGGCTGACGCCCATCACGCTGAAGGCGCGGCCCTGCTTCGAGTAGATGACCTGCTGAATTCCGCCGTGAATCGAATTCACATTGTTGTAGTGGCCCGTCCCCGTTCCAGCGTATTCATGGCTCATCTTGATGTAGCTGTGCCATTCCGGGTTCTGGTTAGCATCGAAGCCCGTCGCTTCCAGCAGGCCGTCGTCCGCCTGCCATGCGATCTCGACCGTCCCTCCGGTCGGCTCGTGCGATCCGTCGTCCCTGACGCGATGGTTCATATACTGGCCTGTCAGCGGGCCGTACTCTCTTGTCAGCGCGCGCCGCTCATGCCATTTCCGCCATCTCGCGCCAACCTGCCAATCGGCGACTACACCCAGCACCACTCCCGACGCAGCCCCTATGGCAATGCCCAGCCAATGGATTGTCATCTGTCGCGACCCTCCGAAGTAAAGACGAAGCTCTTCGTAGAAGGTACGCATGCGATGACGTTCCGGTTCCCCCGGAATTCAGCAACCGCCCTGCTCAAGCCAAAAACGGGCTTGAATGGGGTACCGTTCCGCTATCTACCCTTCCCCCCGTTTCTCGTAAGGGCCTAATTTACATGGTAGTTACGAGGTTCTTGTTCCTCTCACTCGAGCCAAGGGCTTGAATGGGGTACCCGCCCGAAACATCGGTTTCCCACCGGGCGCACGGCTCCGTTTTTGCCCTTATCGTGTTGCCATCGTGTCGGCCCAAGGACCGCATTACTGCTATGCGACTCATGAGTTGACGATTGAGCTCTAATCATTGGACGGGTGCACAGAAAGTATCGCCATAGATCCCAAAGCACTCTCGGAGGCTCTGGTGCCCTCTGAAGAGTTCAACTTGATGCTCGGCGATTTACTAACAATGTTACAAAGGGCGCAGCTCATTCAATGCGCAAAGCCTGTACGGGGTCAATCGAAGCCGCGCGCCGCGCCGGAATGATGCCCGCAACGGCAGCCGCGAGCGCCAGCACTCCAATTGCGATGGCCATCACCGGCACATTCACGCTCGTAATCTCATAAAGCTGCGACTTGACGTACCGCACGCAGAAGATTGCCACCGGGATGCCGATGGCGAGCCCAGCAATGGCCTGCAGCATGGCTCCGCGCATAACTGTTCCGATGACGCGACTGCGCGCCGCTCCCAGCGCCATGCGAATGCCGATCTCCGGCGTGCGGCGGACTACGGTGTAAGCTGTGACGCCATAAAGACCGATGGCGGCGAGCAGAAGCGCCAGCAGGCCGAAGAGGGAAGTAAGACGCGCGATCAGCCTCTCCTCGATGAAACGGTCGTCAATCTGCTGCTGGAAGGTCTGAAACTTCACGACCGTGAGGTTGGGATTGATGCTCGCCAGGGTATCGCCAACGACCTTTTCAAACCCGGCCATGGGATGGGCGGTCTGAATGACAATGGCCCCTGCGTACATCGATTGATCTTTCTCGATGGGATTCTCGGCGTCGGGAATGCCGGCGGGCTGTGTCAGCGGCAGGAAGTACATGGCGTGGTTCTTCCAGTAGACGCTGGTGTAGGTCGTGTCTTCCACCACGCCGACGATCTGATGCGCGCCATCTTTGCCGGCCTGGCTCGGACCGGAAAAGCCAAAATAATGGCCGATGGGGTTGCGTTTGCCGAAGAACTGTTTGACGAATTCCTGGTTGACGACGGCGACGGGCGCCGCATTCAGTGTGTCCTGCGACGTGAAGCCGCGGCCCATGACGACATGGGTGCCGACGGAATCGAAGTACTCAGGCGTGCCTTTCACCCATGACGCGCCTTTGTTCAAGTCCGGCTCCCCCTGGATCTTTACGCCGGATCCCCAATTGTTCGCCTCCATTGGCGTGTAGGTGGCGAGGCCGACTTTGAGAACTCCGGGAATGCCGTGGAAGCGGTCAACGATGGTCTGGTAGAGGGGCTCGACCTCGGTGTTCTTGTAGCCGGCCGCCTGCGGATTGATGTGGGCGATGTAGCGGTTCGTGGCATCCAGCTTCATGTCCACGTTCTCGGCCTTATTGAGGCTCTGCGCAAAAAGACCCGCAGCAACCAGCAGCACAAGCGAGAGCGCGGCCTGTAGGACAACGAGCGCGCGCTGCAGGAAGGACGCTCCGTGGGCGGTCGTGCGCGCGTTGGAGCGCAGTGCCTCAGCGGGCTGGGTGCGCGCGGCCATCAGCGCCGGCGCAAGGCCAAAGAGGACGCCCGTAACCAGCGAAAGCACAAAGGCAAAGCCAATGACCAGCGGCGAAGGCGAAGCGGCGACCGGCATGTTGTGCTGATTAGGAAAGGCGAGCGCCAGCAGCGCGTGCGCTCCGATATAGGAGACTGCGAGCCCGAGCAGTCCGCCCAGGCCCGAGAGCAGCACGCTTTCCGTCAGCAACTGGCGCACAATGCGGCTGCGCTGCGCGCCGAGTGCCGAGCGAATAGACAATTCGGCCCTGCGGCCCATGCCGCGCACCAGCAGCAGGTTGGCGATATTGGCGCAGGCGACCAGCAGGACGAGCGCGGCGATCCATTGCAGCAGCTTCAGGTGGTCTTTGTAGTCTTCCTGCATGTTCTGGATGCCTCCGCCTCCGGGTGTAAGCACCACATGAGTCCGCGGAAGGACCTTCTGGGCGCGCGGATCGGTAAATGTCTTGAGCGGCGCAAACTCCTGCTTGAGCAGCACGCTGGCCTTCGCCTGAAGAGCGGCCAGAGATGTTCCCGGCTTTACGCGGCCGATAATGTAGGCCCACTGCGTGTCGGGATCGTTGAAGTATGGCGCGCCGATGACGGGATCCATCGCATTCATGGGAAGGAAGTACTTCGGCGGATTGGTATCGATGCGGTCGCCATAGAAACCCTTTGGCGCTACCCCGATGACGGTGGCCGGCTTGGTATTGATGTAAAAAACGCTGCCCACCACTCTCGGATCGCCTGCATAGTCCTGCTGCCATGCGTCGTAGCTCATCACCGCAGTAAGGGACGCGCCCTTCTGGTCATCGGCGTCTGAGAAGAGGCGGCCGGCCGCTGGCGAAAGCCCGAAAACGCGAAAATAGTTTCCGGAGACGAAGGTCGCCATGACGGACTTCGCCACGGTCTGCGGTCCGCCGCGACGGACAGTAATAGGCCGCCAGGCGTATCCAGACTCCATTGCCGCCAGCTCCGCGAACTCTGGCAGGCTTTTCTTGAACATGTAGTAGGTTTCTGTAGAGAAGAGCGAGTAATCGCCATTATCATTCCATCCGCCATTGACGCAGCAGTCATCCTGGTCGCCAATGCGCACCAGCGTGTTGGGATCGACGACCGGGAGGTTATGCAGCAATATGGCGTTGACCAACGTAAAGATGGCCGAGTTGGCGCCGATGCCCAGGGCCAGCGTCAGCAATACGGTGGTGGTAAAGCCCGGAGTCTTGCGCAACTGGCGAAACGCATAACCCAAATCCTGCAGCAGAACCCTCATCGCCTACCCTCCACACACATCGGCCTCACAGACAAGAAAGCAGCCTGCACAAAGAATTCTGTACGCTGCTTGAACCAAAAAGTTCCTGAGGCAGATATATACGAATATGTTCGTAGTTGTCAACGAAGCCTTTCGTAGATCCCGTTGAACTCCGCCAAAATTGCTCGGGCTTCCATTGCCCTTCAATCTTGATTGGTCAACTAGTTCAATACGTCGTGTGCCTTGTCCGTCTGCGGGAGTACAGTGGGCTTCTGAGGTCATCCCTGGCTGCATGAGCATTTTGCTGCGAGATGTGCGGTACGCCCTCCGGGCTTTGGCCGCTGCACCTGCATTCACCCTGGCAGCATTACTCTCGCTGGCCATCGGAATCGGTGCGAATACCGCGATCTTCAGCATTGTGGATGGGCTGTTGCTTCGTCCACTTCCGTATAAGGATGCTGAGCGGCTCATCATACTCTGGAACAGCTCGCCTGGCCTAAACATAGCGGAAGACTGGTTTTCAACGGCACAATACTTCGACATCAGGAATGGCCATCATGGCTTTGAGCAAGTCGCGATCGCCATCGGTGGCAACTACAACCTCACCGGCACAGGCGAACCGGAGCGCGTGGGGACGATCCGAGTCTCGTCGAGTTTGCTACCCATGCTGGGACAGCGGGCAGTTCTCGGGCGATTGTTCGTTCCCGACGAAGACCTGCCGGGCCGAGCAGCTACCGCGGTGCTCAGTTATGGAACCTGGGCCCGGCGCTTTGGTTCCGATCCAGGCGTACTTGGCAAGAAGATCATTCTAAACGGCGTGCCTTATGAAATTGTCGGCGTAATGCCACGTTCATTTTCGTTACCTCGCGAAGTGATGCCAACGTTGGACGGCGCGGAACAAGCCGAGATATTGCTACCGCTTCCTCTGCCCGCCAATGCTGCCCAAAACCGTGACCGCGAAGACTACAACATCATGGGCAAGCTGAAGCCCGGGGTTTCCGTGCAGCAGGCACAGGCCGAAATGGACACCATCACGGCGCGTCTGCGGCATGACTTTCCCGAAGTGTATCCGCCCAATGGCGGCTTGACCTTCCGTATCGTGCCGCTCCTCGAGCAGGTGGTAGGCAATGTTCGGCGCACCTTGTACCTGCTGCTTGGAGCGGTTGGCTTTGTGCTGCTGATCGCGTGCGTGAACCTGGCGAACCTGCAACTGTCGCGCGGCATGGCGCGCCAAAAGGAAATTGCGGTGCGGGCCGCGCTGGGTGCGACCCGAGTACGGATCGTACGCCAGTTGTTAACCGAAAACGTATTACTTGCATTCGCCGGCGGAGTTCTGGGTATCGCTGTGGCATTTCTTGCCTTGCGCCTCGTACAGTTGCTTGGCCCGCAGAGCGTGCCAAGAGTGAACAATATCGGCATCGGTCTGGCCGCTCTCCTGTTCACGCTGATCGTTTGCATCTTGTCGGCAATTCTGTTTGGACTTGCGCCGGCGCAGCGGCTTTCGCGGATCAATGTGCAAACCGCTCTGCAGGACACCGGTCGCACCTCGGCTGGCGTCAGCGCGATCTGGGGACGAGGCAACAATCTTCGCCGTTCGTTGGTGATCGCCGAGATTGCGCTTTGCGCGATGCTGTTGATAGGCGCCGGTCTGCTCATTCGCAGCTTTGTTCGCGTACGCGAGGTAAATCCCGGCTTCAATCCTCGAAATGTGCTGACCCTCGAGCTGACCATGACGGGCGAGCGATACCAAGACAAAGAGGCTGTTCTCGCTGCTTATCATGAGCTCTGGCAGAGACTGGAGCGTCTGCCGGGTGTCACCGCAGCAGGGGCGATCACATCGCTGCCACTGAGCCAGATGTTTGCCTGGGGCCCGATCACCGTTGAAGGACGAGTGCCGCCGCCAGGCGAGAAGTTCATCAATGCGGATATCCGTGTCGCCAACGGCCACTATTTCCAGGCCATGGAAATACCCCTTCGCGAGGGCCGATTATTCAGCGAAGATGATCTCGCCAATAAACCCGGCGTGGCGGTAGTCGACGATTACATGGCGCAACAACTCTGGCCAAACCAGGACCCGATTGGCAAGAGGTTCCATTTCGGAGGTATCAACGAGACAGATTCTCCCTGGATCACGGTCGTCGGCGTAGTTGGCCGAGTAAAGCAATATACTCTGGACTCGGACTCGCGCATTGCGCTTTATGTTCCACAAATGCAATACCGAACGCGCGCCATGAACGTGGTGATGCGGAGCAGCAACGATCCGGTTGCTCTCACCCGCGCAGTCAGGCAACAGATTCACGAACTCCATCCTGATCTTCCGCTCTACAACGTGAGCACGATGCAGGAGCGCTTCGACAAATCTCTGGCCCGTCGTCGTTTTACGATGCTGGTGCTCGGGACATTTGCGGCAATTTCGCTTGGGCTCGCGACGATCGGAATTTATGGGCTTATTGCCTATCTGGTTGGCCAGGGTACCCGCGAAGTCGGCATCCGGCTGGCCCTTGGCGCAACACCCGCAAATATCAAGACACTCATCATTCGCGGAGGCATGACTCTGGCTTTTTGGGGAGTCGGTATCGGCATCGCAGGTGCATTGGTAGTCAGCCGCTTGATGCGCTCGCTGCTTTTCGGTGTCGGGGTCACGGATGTCGTGACGTTTATTGCTGTTCCTGCTCTTCTGGCTTCTATCGCTTTCTTAGCCAGCTATTTCCCGGCGCGACGCGTTTCCCGCATTGATCCCAGCACGTCGTTGCGATGCGAATAGGAGAGTGAGTTGTTACCTGGTACTGCGAGTACGATCACAGTCAATGAAAATCATGCGAATGTACTTCCAGCCTTTATCGGACAGCCGCATCAGCCGCATCGCTTTCAGAAAAATTTCTCAGAGCAGATACAGGGAATACCTTCCTACTTATCAACGAGAGGATTTGTAGATAAAGGTGGTGCTCAAAAACGCAGCAAAAAAGGCCGAAAAAATCGGCCTTTTTGCACTTAATTTGAGCTTAAAACGTGGGAAACTACATGGTTTGCATCATCTGTTCACTGACGGCGGTTGCGGCCTGGAACAGCATCTTGTGGTGCATCGTGAAGAGAGCCAGCTCCAGCCGGTCTGAGACTCCCGTCTTGTCATAAATGCTACGCAAGTAGTTCTTCACCACCTGCTCGGTGGTGCCGAGCCTCATGGCGATTTCCTTGTTCTTGCAGCCCTGCGTGATGAGCGCGACAATCTTCATCTCTTTCGAGGTAAGACGGTCACGGACGCGCGCGCCAACTGCGTCTTCTTCCCGTTTGTCAGCGCTGCCTGCGGGCTGTTCAAAGTGCTCGCCGCCGGCGACGCGTCGCGCGCAGTCCAGCAATGACGGGCCACTCACATTGCGATAGATCAGCCCTTCAACTCCGGCTGAGAGAAATGGCTGGGGTGAATCATCGTTCTCAAGAATGACGATGGCGCGGCTGCCGGCTCCGGCGATGCGATTCATCAGCATCTTGAGGTCAGTTTTCAGCGTGGCTGCAAACATCAGCACCACGCCCCGAAAAGCATCAATGGCCTGGTACAACCGATCAGAATCCGGGCACTGGGCAATGATACGGAAATCGTCTTCCATAGCCAGAATTTTCGCCGTTCCTGCGCGAAAAATGGCCTGATTGTCCGCGAGAATGATCTTATTCATGGTAGCGTGCGTCCGTCCCCCGCAACGAATGCATTGGCTGGCCCAAAGACAGAAAACAAGGTCCAGTAAGTGAGTACGACGTGCATGCAGCCTCGGATTCCCCAAGACCGCCCTAACTTCTATTACGCAGATAAATCCAACCGCCGGCGTGTCCTTCTCATGGACATTTCAGGCAAAGAAATGCGTTATGAAAACGCTCATGTCAACAACTTTTTGATTTAGTGCAACCAAGCGTATATGACGAAATACCATTTTGGAAACAAAAAATTTGGAACAAATACTAATTATTATTAATTTTGATTACTTTAGTTTTCATAAGTCGCCGCGTCCCGGCGGACATCTCTCACTAATGACAGCCAAAGATGATGTGCGATCTAGATTCGGATGGCCGGAAGGTTGACCATCCGCAAGCCGATTCGCCACGGTTGATCCAACATCGAGTTTTGCTCTAATGGCAGACCCCTTAAACTGGAACAAGCATGCCTAAACCGGTCATTCTCGCAGTAGACGACGACATCAGCGTCCTCGAAGCCGTGATACAGGACTTGCGCCGCCAATACGGGGCCAACTACCGCATCCTGCGCGCAGGCTCCGGGCAGGCGGCTTTAGACACCTGTACCCAGCTCCAGCAGCGGGGCGACGCGGTTGCGCTCTTTCTGTCAGACCAGCGCATGCCCGGTATGACGGGCGTTGAATTTCTGGAAAGGGCGCAAGTGATTTATCCGGAGGCGAAGCGGGCACTGCTGACCGCCTATGCCGATACCGAAGCCGCGATTAAGGCCATCAATACGGCCCGCATCAACTACTACCTTACCAAGCCCTGGGATCCTCCGGAAGAAAAGCTTTATCCGGTGCTCGACGACCTGCTCGAAAACTGGAAGGAAGGCTACAAGCCGCCATTCGAGGGGCTGCGGGTGATCGGGCCGCGTTGGTCGCTGAACGATTACCAGGTGCGCGATTTTCTCTCCCGGAATCAGATTCCATATGTCTGGCTCGACCCTGAAAGGAGCGATGAGGCTGTTCAGCTTCTGGAGCGCTTCAAGGTCGATGACCACAAGCTTCCCGCCGTCCTCTTTCCGGATGGCACTTCGCTGGTCCAGCCCAGCCAGACGGAGCTTGCGCAACGCATCGGGCTGCGGACGCAAGCACAAAAAGACTTCTATGACCTTGTCATCATAGGCGCTGGCCCCGGAGGGCTTGCCGCGGCGGTCTATGCCGCGTCAGAAGGGCTGAAGGCTCTGGTCATCGAGCCGGACGCACCTGGCGGGCAGGCCGGCAGCAGCTCACGGATTGAGAATTATCTCGGTTTCCCCTCCGGCCTGAGCGGAGCGGACCTGGCTCGTCGCGCGTATGCGCAGGCTTCCCGTTTTGGAGCTGAATTTCTGACGCAGCGGGCGTCCGGCATCCGTACGGAAGCCCCATATCATTTCATTCAGCTGGCCGATGGCAGGGAAGTCTCATGCCACGTAGTGCTGATTGCCGTCGGAGTGAACTACCGCAAGCTCGACATTCCTGGTATCGACCAGTTTACGGGCGCGGGCGTGTATTATGGTGCAGCCCAGACCGAGGCAAAAGCCTGTCTTAACGAAGATGTCTATATCGTTGGTGGCGCCAATTCGGCTGGGCAGGCCGCAATGCACTTTTCCAAGTACGCTCATAAGGTTACGATGCTGGTTCGCTCCACGTTGGAAAAGAGCATGTCGAAATACTTAATCGATCAGATTGCTGGTACATCCAATATTGAGGTCCAGACGGGGGCAGAGGTCAAAGAAGTGCAGGGTAATGGCCATCTGGAATGCATTAAGGTGCGCAATCAGCACGGAGATATTGTCTGCTCGGCTTCATCGCTCTATATCTTTATAGGCGCGGCCCCGCAGACAGATTGGCTGCCAGATACGGTAATGCGCGATCCCAATGGCTTTGTTCTTTCCGGCCCGGACCTGCAAATTGAAGGCAGGATGCCGAAGATATGGAAGGAAAACCGCCAGCCGTATCTGTTGGAAACCAGTACTCCGGGAATTTTTGCAGTCGGGGACGTGCGCCATGGTTCCGTGAAGCGCGTGGCCTCGGCCGTCGGAGAAGGATCGATTTCCTGCCAGTTCATGCACCAGTATCTTGCCCGTTTTTAGGAACTCGTTAACAAAACAAAGATGGCCGAACAACTCGCTACCGCCGCAAGAAAAGTCAGTGCCAGAGAGCTTTATCAGGAACTGCGCAGGACTCCCACTTTTTCCCAAGCATCGGAGCAGGACCTGGCCTGTCTTGGCGATATTGAACTGGTCGAGGTCCCCGCGGGACACGTTCTCTTCCGCGCCGGAGTTGATCCTGCCGGTTTCTGCGTGGTTCTTCGTGGCGAGATGCGCGCTTATAAGCCGGAGAGCGATGGGACGCAGGGTTATGTGACATTGCTTAAAGAAGGAGAGACCTTCGGCGAAGTTCCGATTCTCATTGGTCATGCCTCGCCCGGCATGACCTGCGAAGCGGTTACGGACAGCACCGTAGGCCGGGTGCACCAGGAAGATTTCTGGAGCCTGATGTCAACATGCCCAGCGGTGCGCAAGGTGGTGCTGCAAAACATGGCGCACCGACTGGAGGCATATACCGCTCTTACGCTCCACCGAGAAAAGCTTATCTCGTTGGGTACACTGGCAGCCGGATTGATGCATGAGCTCAACAATCCCGGCGCAGCGGCTAAGCGCGCCGCCTCGCAGCTCAGGGAGAATATGACGCGCCAACAGGAACTGGGCCTTCGGATTACCCGCGCCCAGCTTTCACCAGAGCAGCTTGAATGCCTGGCGCAGCTGCAGGAAGAGGTCTTTGGTCCAGCGCGTCCACATGCCATGAGTTCGCTGGAGCAAAGCGACGCTGAAGAAGCGCTGACAGAGTGGCTGGAGAGCATCGGCGTGGAAAATGCCTGGAAAATGGCGCCCACTCTGGTAGCTGCGGGGTGGACGCGGGCCGATATTGAATGCACCCAGCAATCGTTTCCCACGAATGTCCTTTCCGATGCCCTGAACTGGCTCGAAGCGCTCATTTCAAATATGCAGTTGGTCGGGACCATCGAAGAAAGCATTGCGCGAGTGACCGAGTTGGTCATGGCGGTCAAGAAATACGCCTACGAAGACAAAAATAAGGAGCACAAGCTCGACATCCACGACACCCTCCGCAGCACCCTCACCATCCTCGGCCACAAATTCCGCCACAAACAAATCGCGATAGAAAAGCAATTTGCCGCCGACATCCCTGTGCTCACCACCTGCGGAACAGGCATCAGCCAGGTGTGGACCAACCTGCTCGACAATGCCATTGATGCCTCTCCGGAGCCGGGAAAGATCACCATCCGCACCTGGGCGGAGGGCAATGACTGGGTGTGCGTTGGAATCGCCGATCAGGGCCCCGGCATTCCGCCCGAGCATCGCTCCAAAGTGTTTGAGCCTTTCTTTACCACCAAGCCCGTCGGCATTGGAACCGGCCTCGGACTTGACATTGCCCAACGTGTCGTGACCGGACATTATGGCGGCCAGATCAGCTTCACCAGCGAGCCGGGAAAGACCGAGTTCGTAGTGAAGCTGCCGGTGGCCAGCCCCAAGGAAAAGTGATCTTTCGTCTTTCTGGTTCGGGAACCCATCTCTCAACACCATCGTATTGGTAAGGGGCAGCGCGGAGACCATTTCATAGCCCTCGCCTGGAGTCTCACAATGCAGAGCCGCATCACCGGAACCACCATGCCCGTCCTCGAGCTGCTGCTTGAGCCGAATGAGGCCATCATCTCAGAAGCCGGAGAACTTTCCTGGATGGGCAACTCAATCCAGATGATGACCCACACCCAGATGATGGGCGGCGGCGGCTTCTTCGGTGCGATACGCCGCGTCGCCGGCGGAGGCAGCCTCTTCATGACCGAATACCGCGCCGTTGGCGCAGCCGGAGAAGTCGCTTTCGCCACGCGCGTCCCCGGCCACATCGTTCCGGTCGAAGTGAATGGCGGCCATCAGTACATGGTCCATCGACACGGCTTTCTCTGCGCCACTTCGCAAATCGAGCTTGGCGTCGGTTTCCAGCAGTCGCTCGGTGCGGGCATCTTCGGCGGCGATGGATTTCTGCTGCAGAAGGTCAGCGGGCAAGGCGTCGCATGGCTCGAACTCTCAGGCGAGCTGGTGGTCAGGGACCTCGCGCCGGGCGAGACGCTGCGTGTCCATCCTGGCCATGTCGGCGCATTTCAGGGCACGGTCTCGTTCCAGATCATGCGCGTCCCCGGCATCAGGAACCTGATCTTCGGCGGCGACGGCATCTTCCTTGCGCTGCTTAACGGACCGGGCCGCGTCTGGCTGCAGACATTGCCCATCTCAAAGCTCGCCCACCAGCTGATGCACTACATGCCCCAGGGCGAAGCGCGAACGGCTGCTGAAGGAGGAATTGTCGGCGGGATTGTCGGGTCGATATTAGATGGAATTAAATAGCGAGTGTTTGGGCGGCTCACTCAAGCCAAAAGCAGGCTTGAGTGGGCCACGCGCCGCTCGAGCTAGGCGAACGTCTGTCCCAGTTGAAAATGCATGTGATCCATGTGTGGGAACCGCAGTACCGTTGGATAATCGGGATGAACGGTAAAGCCTGCTTTCATGTTGAGACCGCCCTTGAATGCTGCAGGCGAAATATCATTCGAGCTAAATGCGCATTCCTCGGCGACAAATGAGTAAACATCCAGGAAAAAATCTTTTGCCCGGGGGTTGTAATAGTCCTTGTCGGCGGGAAACATTACCTGGTCGTCTTTGGAAACCAGCAACCGGTAAGAGGTATGCGTGTCGGTTCCCCAGCGATCATAATCGAAACCGGTCTTTGTATTTGCAGGGTGGGGCGTTCCGTCCTTGAGATACACAGGACGCAGGTACCAGTCTCTTTTTACGTCGAAGACACCTCCGACGGATGTCGTGGCGCCATAGAAATCAATGCAGTGGCCTTTCATGTGGCAATCCACGGGATTTTTCCCAGAGCCCTGGCCAATGCCTCCCCACACGATTTTGGTCGCGCCCCAGGATTCTTTAAGCCGGAGCGCCAGCCTATACAGGACGACGGCAAATTGAGGAGTCGGGTAAAAGTCTTCAGTCTTGTATGCGCCAACTGATCCGAAGGTGCTTGCTCCATTCTTCCCGCTGGCACGCCAGTACTCGACGCCGGCCATCTTCGTCGCTACCCTCATCTGTCCGCGCGGTGCACTCATACTCTGCTTTGGATCGTATAACCCAATTTCCCCCAGGCTTTGCAGATGGGAGAGCACCGCGAATGCTTCTGCCTGCGTCAAATCACGCGCGGGTTTGATAAAGAGCGGGGCCAGTTGTTTACAGTAGTTGTCCCCCATCGTAAAACGCCAACAAGGAACGGACATAATAGATCAGCCTCGAATTCGTATATTTCTTCCGTCCGCATGGTGTCTCTTTCCATAGCAACCGTTTCATCCTGATTTTCGGTGGCCTCGTTTTTTCGATGGTATAAGGAGATAAAAGGCGGCTGGGCGTCCACCCCGGCCACGTCGCAGCCTTCCAGAGGAACAGTCTTTTTCAGATCACCCGCATCCCCTGCATCAAGAACATGATCTTCGGAGGCGACGGCATTTCCTCGCGCTGCTCACTGTGCCGGGCCGCGTTTGGCTGCAGACATTGCCCATCTCAAAGCTGGCCCACCAACTGATGCACTACATGCCTCAGGGCGAAGCGCGAACAGCCCCCGAAGGAGGAATCGTCGCGGCATCGCCAGGTCGATATTGGATGGGATTAAATAGCAGATCGCTTTGCTAAGCGTGGCATTTGGGAGGGGCGGCGTCCTTTCCGGCTTCCAGCTTCGCCAGCCATTTGTCGGCTTCGTCAGCTGTGACATACAAGCCGGTTGCCTGATAATGGTCCCAGGCGGCAAGCGCATCGTTCCTGAGCCGCTCGCGTTGCTCCTCGCGTTCCACGTACTGTGCAACAGCTTCAAGCATCGGCCAATGAGCGACCTCTTGCGCGCAGAAACGAGCCGCCGAACGCGCTCTTTCAGCGCGCTGTCGAGTTTCAGACTGGTCGTAGAGGACGCTGACATCACAGGTGCTCCAAACGCGTCACTTCCGACACTATGTCAAGGACACATAGACCGGACAGGTGGCCCATTCAAGCCTGTTTTGACTTGAGAGGGGCAGTTCCACCGTCTGCCCATCCGACTCAATCTCCACGCGCCCCTCTTGCCCAGTTGCAATGTTAGTCTTCATCAATATTGAACGCAAAAGCGATAATTCCTAAACGATGCCCGTGACAAGATGCTGCACATCTACTTAGATACCAATCTCTGGAACGAATTGCTAAAGCAAGGCGTGAATCCAAATGACGTGGTTAGTTCCCTCGCGTCCAAAGACACCAGACTTGTTTTAAGCGACGAGTCTATCTACGAACTGGCAAAAACATTTATGAAAGATGATTCGGCCTGCATCCGAGAGGGCAGAAGACTATTCTCCTATCTGAAAGAGTTCATCGCGCTCGAAGTCCCCGTCACAAAAGACAACATGGCAATGGTCGCGGCTGAAATGCAGGCACTTCAGTGGCAAATCGCCGACATCTATCCCTTTCTCACTCCGGACGATTATGAGATCGTGCAGTCAATGGTGAGTCATCTCTCAAATGGTGAGATGACTGACGAAGAGAACGAGAGAACCAATGCAAGACTTGCCCAACGTACATTCGACAGAAAAGGGCAGGTTAGCTTCTTCGCTGAGAATCCAAACTTTAAGAAAGCCTATTTAGATATTGCGCCTGACTTTTTCCCCTTGTGGATCCAGCGAGAAGAAAGGACTCCTCGCGCCATCCAGTATCTTGCTATCGAGATTCACAATTACTTTCCAGAGTACCCGATGAGTGACGCCGCAGAATATGCAGTGGCGTTGCGATCGGCCGGAGCAAATCGCGTGTCAAGAGGTCTTATTCGCCGAAATATCTATATCAACTGGCGAGCCGCTCATCGAGATTCAATACCCAAGGATATCTACCCAGACTCGACGCATATTGTGAATGCGAACTATTGCGATATCTATGCCACGAAGGAGAAGGGACAGGCACAATACGCACACCTGCTTCTCAGCGAGGCCACGCGAGTTTGTGTATATGATTCGCAGATGCCCATAGACATATGGCTGCTGAGTTGCGCAGGGTGCCCCACATCTTGAAAAGATGTGGGATCGCTCAATGCGTACCCGCCGCATGCACCCGCAAAATCACCCGCCGATAAGAAGTCAACCGAGGCGAGCCATCATCCGTGACTGCAAGAATCACATGCGCTACGCCATCACCTGAGCATAGCGGCCCAAGCGGCAACCACTTTGCCCGGCACACAGCCGTCGGCGTGACGATAGCCTTGGCGGTATCAGCCCCGGTGATCGCCATATCAGCCAGGTTCCCATCCGCCGCGCCAGCCTCGGGATAATGAAACCAGTGATAGCGCAGCGTCTGCCCATCCGGATCGTGCGTTCCGTTCGCATCGAGCGTGACCGCCTTGCCAACCTCCGCGTCGATCACAATCGGGGCCGTCCCGCCCTGCCCATTCACCACAACAATCGGATTGTGGTTAGCATGAGCGTAATCATCGACAGTCCAGCTCATGCGCGCGGCAAAATCATTCTGGAAAGCTTCGCGCCAGCGCCAGATCGTCGCCTGGTCTGAAACATACTGCCTGCCATCCGCGCCGGTCACGGTGTCCTGCGACGTTACGCGCCCGAATTCGTCGCCACCCTGCGTCCAGATTGGGTGTGTTTCGCCATAGGGCTGCCGGTAGATGTAGCGCCCGCCCCATCCGCCCCAATCGGGCCTGCGCCACGAACTGAGGCCATTGTCGATCAGGTTCAGAAACGACGGCGTGTCGCCTTCCATGATGAACATGAACTTCGGATAGAGCTTGCCCAGCGGCCCTTTGCTGCGGATATTTGCGTCCAGCCACTCATTCGTGACGGTCGTGAAGTCCGCGCCCGCGCCGTTGCGGTAATACTTGTCGCCGCTGATGCCGGTCCAGGTGGCGTAGTAGTATTCGCCGCCGGTCGGAGTCGAGGGCTGAACGATGTAAAACAGATCGGGAAATTCACGGCGAATCCAAGACCCGGCATCATCCTGATCGGAGATGGAGTACACCCGCAGCTTCCCAACAATATTTTTAAGCTCGTCTGGCGACTGCGTTGTGCGCGCATAAAGCAGCGCTTCGGCCAGTGTATTCGCGCCGCCCCAGATGCAGATCCACAGCGGCCGCGGGTCGTCGCGCTCGGCTGCTTGCAGAATCGCCTTTGCGCCGTCGGACATCTTGTCCACGCCCGTCGCTGCCATGCCGTAGGCCGGCTGGCCGCTAAAAACACGATGGTCGAGGTCTTCGCTGGTAGGCCATCCCGGCGCGTTCAGAAGCAAATTAGGACGCACCTCTCCATAGGCGTGAATCAGCGCGCGCATCGTTTCCGGATGGGTCGCACTTTTCTGCCAGGTGGAAGTGGCGGCGATCAGCGCTTCGATGTCCAATTCATTGGAGTAAAGCAGCAGCCGCGTGAACGACATCTGGTCGTCAGGCTCATTGCCGATATCGCTGATGATGACGACGCGCGGATGCCCGGCAAAGTCGTCAACATGCGTGGCCGGAAGCGGCTGGGCTGCGAGCGTTGCGGCACCAGTAAGGCCGAGCACCGCAAGCGCGGCCACAATCCATCGCGGCGAAGCAATCGCGCGCGCCATCAATGCCGCCCTTTGCATCCGCATGAGCGCCGAATGACCAATTCAACCGGAAGAACCACCCGATTGCCCTCCTCGGGGAATTCATCGCGCTTGATGCGTTCAAAGAGCAGGTTCGCGGCAACGCGACCCATCTCGGCGGCAGGCTGCCTCACGACAGTCAGAGTCGGGTGCAGAATCTCCGCCAGCTCGAAGTCGTCGAAGCCCACAAGCGCCACCTCTTCCGGGATGCGCACGCCGCTCCCGAGCAGCGCCTGCAACGTGTAGCGCGTGGTGAGGTTGTTCGCAGTAAAAAATGCCGTCGGCGAATTGCTGCTGCGCAGGTGGCTGGCCACAATCTCCGCCGTCGCTTCTTCTGAAGAGCAGTCGAAGGTTGACTCGGATTCCAGGCCGGCCTCCAGCATCGCTCGCCGGTAACCTTCAAAGCGCGAGCGCACTGTGTAGAGGTTTTTGTTGAAGCCGAGAAAAAAGATGCGCTTATGGCCATGCTCCTCGATCAGGTGCAGCACGGCGCGTTTGGCCCCGCTCTGGTTCTGCACCTGCACCGAATCGATGCGCGCATCGTGTACTGGGCGGTCGAGCGTGACAATGTGTGTGCCGGCAAACTCGGCCTGGCTGACGCGCGACCTGCGAATGTCGGCGGGAATGATGAGCAGCCCCTCGACATGCCTTTGCAGCATGGATTGCGCTTCGTTGTATTCCGTCGCCGGGTCATCATTCGACGTGGTCAGGATGACCGAGTAGCCGTGCTCGCGCGCAACCGTGTTCACCGCATGGGCGCATGTGGCAAAGAAAGGATCGAAGAGATATGGAACGATCAACCCTATAGTGCGCGACTTAAGACTGCGAAGAGCACGCGCCATTTCATTCGGGCGGTAGCCCAGCTTTTCAATCGCGTTGTAAACGCGCTTGGCGGTCTCTTCCGTCACGTTCGCCGAGCCGTTCAGTACGCGCGAGACGGTCATCGTGCCCACGCGCGCAACGCGGGCCACATCATTCATCGTAGGTTTACGTTCCATGCGATCCAGGGGAAAATCTTCCGAAACAATGCACTACGACCATCGCACCCATAGGAAGCCGCGTCAACTACTTAGCGATTGGAAGAAGGGAAGCATGGCCGCTCCCAGCAGTCCCGAATCCGGCCCCAACTCCGCCGGGAAAACATTCGTCTTGCCCGCTTCATACTCAGCCGGATTTGCCGGCCGGGTAAGGCGGTAGATATAGCTGCCGCGGTCCATCTCCGCAAACATGGCCGGTGCAAAGAGATCCCAGGCCGCCGCCACGCCGCCGCCAATCACATACAGTGGAACGTTCAACATGCTCACCAGGCTGGCCAGCCCGATGCCCAGCGCTTCCCCAACACAGTCATAAATGCGCTGCGACTCCGTGTCCCCAGCCAGCGCGGCCTCGGCAATGCTGCGCGCCGTAATGGTCCCGAAGCCGTTGTGCGTGCGTGTATGAGTAAGCTCCTGGCCTGCGCGCGCAATCGCGGTAGCCGACGCATATTGTTCAAGGCAGCCGTGTGTGCCGCAGCCGCAGAGCAGTCCGCCGTGATAGACAGGCACATGGCCAGCCTCGCCCGCCATCCCTGCAAAGCCATGCCAAACGCGACCATTCAAAATAATGCCGCTGCCGACACCCGTCCCCAGCGTTAACATGCAGAGCGAGAGGCAGTTGGACTTTCTGCCAACGCCGGCATGGCACTCCGCCAGCGCAGCCGCGTTCGCGTCGCACTCGACAATGACTGGAACCTGAAGCCGCTTTTCAAGCTCGGTCTTCAATTCCAGCCGCTCAAACCCGGGCAAGTTCGGCGGCGTGAGCAGGCGACCCGAAGGCAGTTCCAGAGGGCCGGGACTGCCCAGCCCCATTCCTGCAAGATTCCCGCCTCCGCCGCAACCGGCTACAAGCTTCCGCACAGCCGCGCACATGTCATCCAACACGGCACCTGGCCCATCCTGCACCCGCGTCGGAATCGTAATCGCCTCTAGCCGGTACCATTCTGAGGTAAAAGCGGCAATGCGCAGGTTGGTGCCGCCCAGGTCAATGCCAATCGAAAAATCGTTCATGGGTAAACGAGCTGCGCTTTCTTTTACCGAGTCGTTGATATCGTTATCATAGCCTGTCAAGCGAAAGACTACACCCCTTTTCTTCTCAGGAACACCTATCAGGGTCTATGACTTTTGGCCCAGGGTTTCTTTTGGGATTATCCTCGGAGGTTCCCCGCCTGTTTTCCAAGAGAATCCACAGCGGCGCGCACGGTATAGTTTGTGTGGCGATTTCTCACGACCTTGCTCGGGCGTGGCGAAGACTGACGCATACAGAAATGGCGCGGCGCTGGCCGACGACGGGCCGGAGGACGAGTTTCTTCGTCCGGCTGCGGTCCCGTCTCCGCGCGCGCGGACGCAGCGCCCGGCTCCTCGACAGACCGATGAGGAAACCGACGGCGAAGAGGTGTTTCTGCGCTCCCGAAAGCGCGTGCCCGTGCGCAGGGGCATTCTGCCGCCGTTTCTAACCAGGACCGCACCCGGGCGCGTCATATTGGCCGTATCGGCCCTTGTGGTGATCGTACTTTTTGTTCTGGCGGGGCTGGCGGTCAAAAACTTCCTCGATCACGATCCGCGCTTCCGCATTGACTCTGCTTCGTCCATCCAGATTGATGGCAATAGCCAGTTGACGCGCGCCGACCTGCTGACCGTCTTCGGCGCCGACATTGGCCGCAACATCTTCTTTGTTCCGCTCGCGCAGCGCCGCAGGCAGCTCGAGCAAGTACCCTGGGTAGCGCACGCCACAGTCATGCGCCTGCTGCCTAACCAGCTACGCGTGTCAATCGTCGAGCGTAAGCCGATAGCCTTTGCGCGCGTCGGCAACCAGATCAAGCTGGTTGACGCCGACGGCGTCATTCTCGACATGCAGCCGGCCGCACTGGCAGCCAAGCACTATTCGTTCCCCGTTGTCAGCGGCATCAATCCGCAGGACCCGCTCTCCGTTCGCCGCCCACGCATGGCGATTTATCAGAAGTTCATGAATGAGATTGATTCGAGCGGAGAAAAGCTCTCGAAAAGCATGAGCGAGATCGACATCTCTGATCCGGAAGACGTGCAGGGACTGGTTTCCTCCGGCGGGTCTGACATTCTGCTTCATTTCGGTGAAGACAACTTCCTCAACCGCTGGCATGAATATCAGGCGCATCTGGCCGAGTGGAAGCAGCAGTACCCGCGCCTGGCCTCCGTTGATCTGCGCTATGACCATCAGGTGGTCCTGAAGATGGCCGATGCTCCGCCCCCGGCCCCGGTTACGACTGTTGCCCCGGCGGCAACTCCGAAACAATCGGCTCCACAGGCCCGGCCTGTGGCCCACCCCCACAGGAAGCGCGCATGAGCCAGACGGAACAGTTGCTGACGGTGCTCGACGTGGGAAGCGCGATGACGCGAGTTCTTGTCGCGGAGTTGCATGACGGCGCTTTGCGCTACCGCGGGCACGGCATGGCCGAATCGACCGGGATGCGCAAGGGACTGATCGCCGATCTGAAGCAGGCCACGCACTGCATCAATAAAGCCGCGACCACGGCTGAGGCTATGGCCCAGGGCACCATTGACAAATGCGTCGTCGGCATTGGCGGGGCGCATATTCGCGGGCTGAATAGCCGTGGCGGCGTCAGCCTGGGCACGCGCCTGCGTGAAATTACACGTGAAGACGTACGCGCAGCCGTGGACCGCGCCCGCTCCGTTTCACTTCCTTCAGACCGCGACGTGATTCACCTCTTGCCGCAGCAGTTCATTCTCGATGAGCAGCCGGGCATTCACGATCCGGTCGGCATGGTTGGGAATCGTCTCGAAGTGAACCTGCACATTTCGACTGCTTCAGCCAGCGCGTTGCAGAGCATAGTGACCTGCGCGAACAAAGCTGGACTTGAGGTGACTGAGTCGGTGTTTGAAGCGATTGCAGCGGCTGAAGCAACCGTCTCCGCCGACGAACGCGAACTAGGTTCCTGCATGATTGATATCGGAGCCGGATCTACAGAATTGGTCGTCTTCTTTGAGGGCTCAGTCGCGCACACCTCGGTCATTCCCATCGGCGGCGACCACTTTACCAACGATCTCGCCGTTGGCCTGCACATCTCCCCGCCGGAAGCTGACTGGATCAAATGCAATTACGGCCATGCGGTTGTCACCAGCGTCTCCTCGTCGAATGAGATTGAGTTGCAGGGAATGCCCGGCCATACGCCACGCATGGTCCGCCAGCGTTACGTCAGCGAAATTCTTGAGCCGCGCGCGCGCGAGCTTTTCTGCCTGCTGCGCGACAATCTCCGCCAGGGCGGGGTGCTCGAAGCCCTCGGCGCAGGATGCGTGCTCACCGGCGGTGGCTCGCGTCTGCCGGGCCTGCTCGATACTGCCGAGAGCCTGCTGCGCGTGCCCGCGCGCATCGGAACGCCGGTACCGCTTTCGCGCATGCCGGAAGAGTTGATTTCCCCCGAGAACGCCGCGTTAGTAGGAATGCTTTTATATGCCCACCGCACCAGCGTGACGCGTGCGGCGGAAGACCAGGGACTGCGCGCCAAACTGCGCGCCATCTTCGCAGGAAGCCTGTAGGAGCCATAGCCATGAACCCGTCAGAAGAAATCCGCATTCAGTATCACGAACAGCTCCCTCGCGGGGCGAAGATCAAGGTCATCGGCGTAGGTGGCGGCGGCGGCAACGCCGTAAACCGCATGATCGCGGCCCGCATGGAAGGCGTAGAGTTTATCGTCGCCAACACCGATGCACAGGCGCTGCAGTTATCTCAGGCCCCGGTCAAGCTTCAACTCGGCATGAAGCTCACGAGCGGCTTAGGCGCAGGCGCGAACCCGGACGTGGGTCGTCGCGCCGCTCTGGAAGATTCGGAAAAGATCATTGAAGCGCTGGAAGGCGCGGACATGGTCTTCGTTACCGCCGGCATGGGCGGCGGCACCGGAACAGGCGCTGCTCCAGTGATCGCATCGCTCGCCAGCGAAATGGGTGCGCTAACAGTCGCCGTTGTGACCCGGCCATTCGGGTTCGAAGGCAAGCGCCGCATGATGCAGGCTGATCGCGGCATGCAGGAGTTGCTCGATTCGGTGGACACGATGATCGTGATCCCCAACGAAAAACTGCTTGCTGTGGCGAAAGATGCGGGCTTCTTCGAGTCCTTCCGCATTGCCGACGACGTGCTGCGCCAGGGCGTGCAGGGTATTTCGGACATCATCACCATTCCTGGCATCATCAACCGCGACTTTGCCGACGTGAAAACCACTATGGCCGGCATGGGCTATGCCGTAATGGGCACGGCGATGCGCGGAGGCGCGGACCGCGCCATCGAAGCCGCGCAGGCCGCAATGGCTTCGCCGCTGCTCGAAGACGGCGCGATTGACGGAGCCAAAGGCATCCTCATTAACATCAGCGGATCAAGCTCACTGAAGCTCAGTGAAGTGAACGCCGCATCCACGCTCATTCAAAACGCAGCGCACGAGGACGCGAACATCATCTTCGGCGCAGTGCTCGATGAAACGATGGGCGACGAGGTCAAGATCACGGTCATCGCCACCGGTTTCCGTCAGGAAATGCCGGAACGCCGCGAGCGCATGTTGAATGCCGCGCTGCGCGAGCAGGCGCTGCCCCGTGTACAGGTGCAGACCAGCGTCGAGGCCATCGAAACGCCGCGGTTCATGAGCGAAGATGAAGAACCGCCGCGCAGGCCAAAGGTCGCGATTCCCGTGCAGCCCGCAGCTTCAAGGCCGATTCCCGAACCAGTCTATGTCGCCGAGCCGGAAATGGCCCCTGAGCCTGAGCTGGAATCGGTCGCCGTTGCGGTCGCCGAGCCTGCTCCTCAAGCCGCCATTTTCGGCCAGACGCATGATGACGAGCCGGGCGAAAATCTGGACATCCCGGCGTTCATGCGCCGTGGAGGGCTCTAAACGCGGACGTTGGTAATGTAATAATGATGGATGGGCGGATATAATCGCTCGACAAAAGCCCATCCTCAAGTACAGTAGTCAAAAGACAGTCTGGCGTAATTCTGTTTTCATTCGGGTTCATAATGGCAGGCAAGGTCGTCGTTTTTTGACTTCCCGAAAACGGAAACGAAGTTGACCACGCTGGAACTATTTGATTGGGCAACAAAATATTTGTACGAGAATCAGGCTGTTTCTATGCGCAAGATGCAGGAAGGCCGATAAAAAACAGTACGGCTTTCGCAAGTAGCTGACCCTGGGATGAATCTGATGAAACGCATAGCACACCTCGTTTTGCTGGTTGGATTAGTGGCGCTTCCCGCCTCGCTCTTCGCTGGCGACACAACTACAACGCACCATTCGCGGCACACTCGCGCCCATGTGCAGGAATCTGCCAGCGCGCAACAGCATATTTCGCATTTGCAGCACAGCCGCCGCACCGCCCATGTCGCCAACGCTTCTCTCACCACCACAACCAGGCATGCACGCGTCCGGCGCGCCAGCCTGGTGCATCACCGTTACTATGAGCGTTTCACTGGCAACTCCTTCGCTGACGGCAGCCTCACCACAGGCGACGTTATCGGCGGAGAAGACCAGGTCGTGCGTCAGGCGGCCATCGACGCGCTCGGCAACATGAACGGCACTGTCGTAGCCATCGATCCGAGCAACGGACGCATCCTGGCCATGGTCAACCAGAAGCTCGCTCTTTCCAGCGGCGCCGAGCCTTGCTCCACCATTAAGCTTTCCGTCGCGCTGGCTGCGCTCGACGAGGGAATCGTCACCAAGGACACGCCCGTCAACCTCGGCGGCTCCTACCACATGAACCTGACCGAGGCCCTTGCCCACTCCAACAATCTTTACTTTGAAACGCTGGGCCGCCGCCTCGGCTTTGAGCGCGTCCGCCACTACGCTAACCAGTTTGGCCTGGGCGAGCTGGCCGGCTACAACATCCCCAACGAGCAGCTCGGCATTTATCCCGACCAGGAACTGCCCGAGAGCGAGGGCGGCGTTGGCCGCATGTGCTCCTTCGGCGAGGGCGTCTCCATGACGCCTCTACAGCTTGGCGCGCTGGTTTCCGCCATCGCCAACGGCGGAACGCTCTACTACATCCAGCACCCCACCTCGCCTGAAGAAGTCGTAAACTTTCAGCCGCGCATCAAGCGTACGCTCGACATCGGCAAGCTTATCCCCGAAATTCAGGACGGCATGGAGGCCGCAGTCGATTACGGCACCGCCCGCTCCCTGCGCGTCAACTTCAAGCAGTTCCCGGTGATGGGCAAGACCGGTACCTGCTCGAACAACGGCACCCGCTACGGCTGGTTCGCCTCCTACGCTGACACGCAATACGGCCGCATCGTGACCGTCTTCTTCCTCGAAGGTGGACGCCCGACTTTCGGTCCCAAGGCAGCCGAACTCACCGGGGTTTTCTATAAAGACTTGTGGGACAAGAGTTACTTCACCGCGAAGCAGCCCATGGAAACAGCTACTAAAACAGCCATCGGTGTCAACGAATAGCGCATCCCTTTTCTCTGAAAGCCACGGCCTCCATACCGGAGGCCGTTTCCGTTCAGGTACGATTTCCTGTGCTATGAAAATCCTTTCTGCGGACGAGATGCGGTCGACGGACCGCTTGACCACCGAACGTTATGGCGTGCCGTCGCTTGATCTGATGGAACATGCGGGACGCGCTGTTGCATGCTTTGTGCTGCGCGAGTTTCCTGAAGCGCTCAAAGTGGTGGTGCTCTGCGGCAAAGGGAACAATGGCGGCGACGGCTTTGTAGCGGCGCGGATGCTCCAAGAGGCCGGACGCAAAGTTCAACTGCTGCTGCTGGGTTATCCAGATGATCTCAAGGGAGACGCAAAGGCGATGTTCGAGCGGCTGGACTTGGCCCCGATTATTGCCGCCGATGAGGCAGTGCTCGGCACGGCCCGCGTGACGGAACTGTTAGATGAATCGCAGCTTCTGGTCGATGCTGTTGTCGGAACGGGATTCAAGCCTCCATTGAAGGGCGTTGCCCTTGCGCTGCGGGATCGGGTCAACAGCCTCACCATACCTATCGTTGCCGTGGACATCCCATCGGGGTGGGACGCTGATTCCCGCGAATATCTTGTGGCTGGAGCTTATCGAACAGACGCTGTTGTCACCTTTACCGCGCCCAAGCGGGCTCATGTTTTCGGCAATTTGACGGATAGCGCTTATAAGCCAATTGTAGTTGCGCCTATCGGCTCGCCGGATGAAGCTGCCGTATCCAGCCTGAACCTCGCGTGGGCAGGAGCCTCGAAGAGAATTACAGAGACGCCGCGGCCAGCAGACAGCAACAAGGGGAAGAATGGCCATGTGCTGGTAATTGGCGGCTCGTATGGGAAAGCGGGCGCGCCATCGATGGCGGCGCTGGCAGCCCTGCGAACCGGGGCCGGCCTGGTGACGGCGGCCGTGCCGCAGCCGATTCTGAGTACAGTCGCCAGAGTTACGCCTGAGTTGATGACAATCCCACTGCGCGCGGGTAATCAGAGTGAGATCAGCAGCAGTAACGTCGATGCCGATACGCTCGACGAACTACTGGAAAAGAAAACCGTGCTCGCCATTGGACCGGGTCTCGGGCAATCACCCGAAGCCGAAGCCTTTCTTCTTGGCCTGCTCGAAAAAACAAAGTTGCCAGTCGTCCTCGACGCAGACGCGCTGAACATCCTTGCGAGACACCCGGGGACGATCAATGGCCGCGACCGTTTGCTGGTGTTGACGCCTCATCCGGGAGAAATGGCGCGGCTTGGCGGCATGAAGATCAGCGAAGTGCAGGCAGGCCGTGAAAACCTTGCGCGCCATTTTGCCTCAGAGCACCATGTCACGCTCGTGCTCAAAGGCTGGCGCACGCTTATTGCTCATCCTGACGGCTCCATCGCCATTAACACAACCGGAAATCCCGGGATGGCTAAAGGAGGCAGCGGCGACATCCTGACCGGCATCATAGCTGCCATGCTGGCGCAATATCCACATCTTGCCGGAGAGGCGATCAATGCGGCTGTCTACCTCCACGGTCTGGCCGCCGATTTTGCCGTCCGCGAAGAGGATGAGCACACATTGCTGGCTACCGACACAGTTGCGCATCTTTCATCTGCTTTTCGCTTTCGCTCCGAGGACAAAGGCGGGTATGTTTGGATACAGGGGATGCCGCGATGACGCAGGCGACAGGCACGAAGGTGCACGAGTTCGAGACGACGAGCGCCGCTGATACGATTCGCGCTGGCCATGCAATCGCGAAACTCCTCACGCCTCCGAAATTTCTCATCCTGAAAGGCGACCTCGGCGCGGGCAAAACCACGCTGGTCAAAGGTATTGCTGAAGCGCTCGACGCCGCTGAGCCGGACGAGGTGACCAGCCCCACCTTTACTCTCATCCACGAATATGAAGGCACCCGCCACGAGAACGGAAAAGACGAGCAGGTCATGCTCTACCATCTCGACCTCTACCGCATTGAGCAGGAACGGCAGCTCGATTCGCTGGGACTGGATGAAATTGCGACTCCGGATAGCATTGTTCTGGTTGAATGGGGCGATAAGTTTCCCAGCGTGGCCAAACGCAGCAACGGAGAAATTGCGATGAAGACCACAGGCGGCGATTCGCGCAAAATCACGCTTACCCTCAAAGATTAGCTTCTTCCCACAAAAGATTTGTCGCAGGCGGCATAGTGAGAATCGTAGAATCGGCTCAATTCTTACGGTTCGAGTTGGCTAATGTGTCTCTCAGAACCGTATTGAGGTGGAACAGCGGGTGTCGCCAACCACGGAACAGACGCGCGTCATCACAGAACACCACGATCTTAAGCAGACCCTCGGTACATGGCAACTGTGGGGGATCGCTGTCGGGCTGGTTATCTCAGGGGAATATTTTGGGTGGAGCTACGGCTGGGCAAATGCAGGTACGCTCGGTTTTCTTATCACATCGCTGCTCATCGCCGCGATGTACACGACATTCATCTTCAGCTTTACCGAACTGACCACTTCCATCCCGCACGCCGGGGGACCATTCGCCTACGCCCGCATCGCCTTTGGGCCTGTTGGCGGATACTTGGCCGGTGCCGCCACACTGGTTGAATTTGTTTTCGCGCCACCCGCTATCGCGCTGGCGATTGGCGCATATCTCAACGTGCAATTCCCGTCACTGGCTCCAAAGAACGCGGCGCTCTGCGCATATCTCGTGTTCATGACGCTGAACATTATCGGCGTACAGATTGCCGCGGCGTTCGAGCTTTTTGTAACATTGCTGGCTATTTTTGAACTGCTGGTTTTCATGGCCGTGGTTGCGCCCGGCTTCCACTTTGCAAATTTTCTGCAGGGTGGATGGGCAGGCCAGAACCACTTCAGCCTGCACACTATTCCCGGAATCTTCGCGGCCATTCCATTTGCAATATGGTTCTTCCTGGCGATTGAAGGCGTAGCCATGGCCGCTGAAGAAGCCAAAGACCCGAAGCGGTCGATACCGATTGCATACATCGCGGGCATCCTGACGCTTGTAGCTCTCGCGTTAGGCGTCATGCTCTTTGCCGGGGCGGCAGGCGACTGGACGAAGCTCGCCAACATCAATGATCCGCTGCCGCAGGCGATGAAGATTGTCGTAGGAGGACGGAGCGGTTGGCTGCACATGCTTGTGTGGCTGGGACTTTTCGGCCTGGTTGCTTCGTTCCACGGAATCATACTTGGCTACTCACGGCAGATTTTCGCGCTCGCTCGCGCGGGGTACCTGCCGCGTTTCCTTGCCGGAGTGCATCCACGATTCAAAACGCCATGGCTCGCGATTCTTGCCGGAGGCGTGGTTGGCATCGCGGCCATCTACAGCGACCAGTGGATCACCTTTGGCGGGCAGACGCTCACTGCCAACATTGTCACCATGTCCGTCTTCGGCGCGATTCTCATGTACATCATCAGCATGTTGGCGCTTTTCCGTCTGCGCAGTACGCAGCCGGAACTGCACCGCAGCTACAAAGCGCCCCTGTATCCATTTTCTCCGGCTTTCGCGCTGGTCTGCTCCGCGCTGTGTATGGTGACGATGCTTTACTACAATCGCCTGGTTGCGCTTGTGTTTCTGGGGCTGCTTGGCTCAGGATTTATCTACTTCCTGCTGACGCGGCACCAACGCGAGCAGGCCGCAGACTAGCCATGCCCTTTGCCCATACTATCGGCAGCCGCACCTGGAGATTCGACGGCTTGAAGACGCTGCTGGCGAAGGCGGGCCCCGCGCGCTCCGGCGATGCGTTGGCAGGCATCGCTGCGGAAAGCGAAGAAGAGCGCGTAGCCGCGCGCATGGCGCTGGCAGAAGTACCACTGAAATACTTCCTTGAAGAAGCAGTTATCTCTTATGAGTCTGACGAAGTCACGCGGCTCATCTTCGACACCCATGACGTGGGTGCATTTTCGGAAATCAGCCACCTCACCGTGGGCGATTTTCGCAATTGGCTGTTGAGCACAAGCACGGACACGGAGACGCTCACCCGCATCGCACTGGCTGTCACACCGGAGATGGCTGCGGCCGTCTCAAAGCTGATGCGTAATCAGGATTTGATTCTTACAGCACAGAAATGCCACGTCGTGACGCGCTTTCGTAACACGATTGGCCTTCGGGGGCGCATGTCTGTTCGCCTTCAGCCAAATCATCCGACGGATGATGCAAAGGGGATAGCAGCATCAATGCTGGATGGCCTACTCTATGGTTGTGGCGATGCAGTGATCGGCATCAATCCTGCCAGCGATAGCCTCACCGCAATCACTGCGCTGCTCGATATGCTCGACAAGTTTCGCGAGCGATATGAAGTGCCGACGCAGTCCTGCGTTCTGACGCATGTTACGACGACAATGCAGGCGATCGAACAGGCCGCGCCTGTCGACCTTGTTTTTCAGTCCATTGCGGGAACAGAAAAAGCAAATGCCAGCTTCGGCGTGAGTCTTGCATTGTTGAGAGAAGCGCACGAGGCCGCGCTAGCGCTGCATCGTGGAACTGTGGGCGACAATGTGATGTATTTCGAAACCGGGCAGGGGAGCGCGCTCTCAGCCGGTGCGCATCACGGGGTGGACCAGCAGACATGTGAAGCCCGCGCATATGCCATGGCCCGGGCGTTCAAGCCGCTGCTGGTGAATACGGTTGTTGGTTTCATCGGTCCTGAATATCTATATAACGGCAAGCAGATCACGCGCGCGGGACTGGAAGACCACTTTTGCGGCAAGCTACTTGGACTGCCTATGGGCTGCGACATCTGCTATACCAACCACGCCGAGGCCGATCAGGACGATATGGACACGCTGCTTACGCTGCTCGCCGTCTCCGGCGTGAACTTTATCATGGGCGTGCCCGGAGCAGACGATATCATGCTCAATTATCAGAGCACTTCGTTCCACGACGCGCTCTATGTGCGGCGTGTACTTGGCCTAAAGCGTGCACCAGAATTCGAAGCATGGCTCGAAAAAATTGGAATTACCAGCCGCGAAGGCAGGCTCGCCGACCGTCTGCCGCCCAGCGCCGCACGATTGCTTGAGAGCGCATGAGTGAGATTATCCAGAATCCGTGGACGCGGCTGCGCAGCTTCACAAACGCGCGCCTTGCGCTCGGCCGCGCCGGGGACAGCCTGCCGACGCATGAAGTCCTGGAATTCGCGCTAGCCCATGCGCAGGCACGCGATGCTGTTCATGATGCGCTTGATGTTGACAGCGTTGCGCGTGATCTCGCTGCATCCGGTTTCCAATCCATCGCAGTGCAAAGCGCAGCGCGCGACCGCGCTGAATATCTCAAACGCCCTGATCTGGGACGCGAGTTGAGTGATGAAAGCCGTTCCTTACTACAGAGTTGTCATCCTGACCCTGACCGGCGTGAAGGGGAAGGACCTGCTTTATCAACAAATCAAAGCTGGCGCGAAGCGTCATCCGTATTGTTCATCATTGCCGATGGCCTCTCTGCGATTGCTCCGGCTAGACATGCAATTCCTGTGCTCAACGCAATTATTCCTAGGCTCGGCGACTGGAACATCGCGCCTATCATTGTCGCAACGCAGACGCGTGTAGCGCTTGGCGATGAAATTGGCGAGCTTCTCAAAGCGGAAGTGACAGTGATGTTGATCGGCGAGCGTCCTGGTCTAAGCTCGCCTCACAGCCTCGGAATCTATCTGACATATAAACCGCATATCGGCAGCACTGACGCAGACAGGAACTGTATCTCGAATGTTCGACCCGAAGGTCTTGGTTACGAAGGCGCCGCGCACAAGCTGCATTATCTGATGATTGCTGCACGGGGATTAGGCCGGTCGGGAGTTGCACTTAAAGATGAGAGTTATTTGCAGAGGCTTGACGAAAGTTCGTCCAGTTAAAGAAAACCGCAGGCCCTCTTCGACTTTGCTCAGGGCAGGCTTTCCACTACGCTTCGCTCCGGTCGGAATGACAACTTGTAGTTAAGTCAGGAGTTGCTACAGACCGGGTAGCTGCTAAAAGCCCATGATGTTGTAGCCACAATCGACGTACACTGTTTCACCGGTCACGCCGCTTGCCAGATCGGATGCAAGGAAAAGCGCGGTGCCGCCCACTTCGGACTGCTCTACGTTACGATGCAGTGGTGCGCGCTCTGCGTGGGATTTAAGCATGTCACCCAATCCTCCAATGCCCCGTGCAGCAAGCGTCTTGATTGGGCCTGCAGAAATCGCATTGACGCGGATGTTCTGCTTGCCAAGATCTGACGCGAGATATCGAACGGTTGCTTCGAGCGCTGCCTTGGCCACCCCCATCACGTTATAGTGGGGAACGACTTTTTCCGCGCCGTAGTAGGTGAGCGTCATGATGCTGCCGCCATCAGTCATGAGTGGCGCTGCGGCGCGGCTCAATGCAATCAGCGAATACACGCTGACGTCATGGGCTACTCGGAATCCCTCGCGTGAAGTCTGTAGAAAATCATTCTTCAATTCTTCAGCGGGAGCGAAAGCAACACTGTGCACCAGCACATGTAGCTTGTCGTAACGCGCTTTCAGTTGCTCGAAGACCTGAGCAATCTCCGCATCATTTGACACGTCGCACTGGAATGCTTCTGCGCCGGGTAACTCGGCAATCAATCCGTCAGCTTCGGCCTTCAGCCGCTCGTTCTGGTAGCCGATAGCCAGCTTTGCCCCGGCCTCGTGCAGTTTCTGCACAATGGCCCAGGCTATGCTGCGCTTGTTCGCTACTCCGAAAACAACGGCAGTCTTCCCTTCAAGGTTCAACATGCAACTCTTTCCTCCGAAAACGTAAGCATATCAGCCACCGAGGTCTACCAGTCCAACTGACTCGATTGCGCTTCCCAGAAAGCGCGTACCCAGGCGCTTGAACTTCTCAACTGAATCTGTCGCATAAAATTCTCTCGCGCCTACGCTGTCCACGGGCACGCGATCGTTCAGTGCTTCGGCGACTTGCCCCGCAGTCGCTTCGGCGGAATCGATTACGCGCATCGCCGGGACCGTGCGCTCAATCTGAGGCCGCAGCAGAGGATAATGCGTGCATCCCAGCACCAGAGTATCCGGCGTCAACTCTGCCGCGCGTGACTGTGTCAACAAGTCCAACAAATAAACCCTCAGCACTTCGAGCGTCACCGGGTGCTCGATCCAGCCTTCTTCCACCAGCGGCACCAGCAGGGGACAGGCCATCTCAAACGCGCGTAAATTGCGCTCGGTACAGGCAGCTTTGTAGGCATGGCTTGTGACTGTAGCGTCGGTTGCAATCACCAGCACATCGCCTGTTTTTGAAGAAGCCTGCGCTGCGTTTGCGCCGGTCTCGATTACGCCGAGCACAGGAACGCGGACCGCATTTTTGATGGAATCGAGGGCTAGCGCGCTCGCTGTGTTGCAGGCGATAACCAGAAACTCCGCGCCTTCTTCAACCAGAAAGCGCGCGCTGAAAACGGCATACCGAGCGATCGTCGCCTGCGACTTCGATCCATAGGGAAGTCGCGCCGTGTCGCCGAGGTAAATGTAGTCGGCTGAGGGCAGTTGCTTCACCAGCGCGCCGAGTACTGTCAGCCCGCCAACGCCGGAATCAAAGACGCCAATCTTCACTGGCGCACCGCCGTCTCCGTATCCGACGCGAGATAAACGCGCGTCAGGTCGGCATGCCCGGCCAGAGTGTCTTTCTGCTGCCCATCCACCAAAAAGCGAACCTCGGTAATTTGCGGCAGGTTTGCGTGCAGGGTCGCGATCATCGACAGCAGCGTCAGAGTCTCCGGTTCAATTCCTGAGGGTTGCGCCTGTACGAAAGCTGCATTCAGATTCACCACCGCCAGCATGCCTTTTTGCTGCGGGGCTGGCATCAGAAAGACTTCGTCCACTCCGGAAGCGTTCGCAATGGGATGCGTCGATTTCGGCGCGGCGTATTCTTCAACCAGTTTTTGCATCAACACCCGCGCGCGCGCATTCGGATCTTTCGGCATGGGAAAGCTGCGCTCGACCGGAATGAGCGATCCATCGAGATCGTTTGCGACCAGTAGTGTGATTTTCTCCACCGGATTGGTTGATGGAGCACTGATGGGCTGGATGTCAGCCGCGGCGATCAGGCGATCATGCGCGCGCTCACGCATACGGATCAACACGACGGCCATGACGACAGCGGCAAGCAGCATAATTCCGAAAAGAAAGCGCTGGATGCGGGAAATCATGGCTGTTGCCTCCAGTCGTTCTTCCACTGCAGGAGTGCCGCCGTGAGCGCATCGATGATTTTGTTCTGATAGCCAACATCGGTCAGAGGTGTGGTCTTCGTAGTATTGCCGCCCTCGATCGGGGCCATTTCCACTGCAACTGCGGGAGAGGCAAAGCTGTCCATGGGTTGCAAGGATGTGCGCCCCAGAGTGACCGGGACCGCCGCATGCGCCAGCGCGGCATTGATTTCAGAAGACAACCGCAGGCTTTGCGATACATAAGCTGCTTGCGCCGTTTGCCATGGCAAAAACTTTGTATAAGCTATCGGAGCAAGCGATGACGTAAACAGATGTACGCCGCTTCCTGTTGCTGTGGCATGCAGAGTGATACAGGCTGCGGCCAGAGCGTGATTGGCGGTTTCCGCGCGCGCGACCATCGGAACAGCTGCGTCAGAAT